>JAKLIL010000008.1 GCA_022709625.1 Verrucomicrobiota bacterium | reverse complement strand
TCCGCGCGGACCGACGTGACGTTGCCCGACTACCTGCCGATGGGGCGCTACGGCCTGGAACTGGCGATGCCGGGCACCCTCACGGTCCTGGGCGAAACGTCCGTGGCGCTGGAGGATTTCGTGCCGCCGCAAATCCGCGTGGCCATCCAAACACCGGCAGGCCGGCGGCAGGCCGGCGACGTCCTCGCGTTCGGCGTGCGGAGCGAACACCTGTTCGGGCGCCCCGCCGCCGGATTGAAGGTGGCCGGCGCCACCGTCGTCCGGCCGGTGCCGTTTGCGCCGACCAACTGGTCCGGGTGGAGCTTCGGCGACGGCGAAAAGACGTTCGAGCCGGTGCAGGCCCAGTTGGGCAACAAGACCCTTGACGCGAACGGCGGCGCGGAATTCGAAGCGGAAACCCGCGCGGCGTGGCGTCCGCCCGCGGCCCTGGAACTGGTGCAGCAGGCGACCGTGATGGAGGCCAGCGGCCGCGCCGTTGCCGCCTACGGCCGGACGCCGCTGGATCCGTATCCCTTCTATGTCGGCCTGCAGACGGCGTGGGAGGGGGCGGTTCGCGTCGGTGAAACCCAGCGCGTGGCGGTCGTCGAAGTCGCACCCGACGGCGCGCCCGTAGCCGAAGGCAAGGCGCTGGTTTTGACGTTGTCGCGGATCACGTGGAACTCGGTGCTGCGGCGCAACGCCCACGGGCGCTACGAGTGGAAATCCGAACGCCAGGTGGTGACCGTCCGCGAGGATACGCTGGCGGCCGGCGGGGAAGCACGCGATTGGTCCTTTGCGGTGGACGCCGCGGGCGCGTACCAACTGGCGGCGGCCGATCCCGCGTCGGGTGCCGCCACGCGCATCGACTTTCTGGCCGGTTCCGCGGAGCAGGAGTGGGCGGCCTGGAGCCGCGAGAAGCCCGGCCGCGTGGAACTGGCCTGGGACAAGGAACGCTACGCGCCCGGCGAAACCGCGCGCCTGCAGGTCCGCGCGCCATTCGCCGGGCCCGCCCTGCTGACCATCGAAACCGACGCCGTGCGCGAAGCGCGCGTGATCGTTCTGGAAAAGAACACCGCCGAAATCGAAATCCCGGTGGCGGAATCCTACGCGCCCAACGCCTATTGCGCGTTGACGCTGATCCGGCCCGCCGTGGCCGAGGAGGTTTGGTCCGCCCACCGGGCGATCGGAGCGATTGCGCTGCCCGTGGAGCGGCCCGGCCGCCGCCTGCACGTGACGCTGGAGACGCCCGCCGTCGCGCGGCCGCAGGCGCCGCTGGCCCTCGTCGCAACGGTGCGCGACGAAGCCGGCCACCCCGCCCAGGGTGCGGTGACCGTGATGGCCGTGGACGAAGCCATCTGCATGCTGACGGATTTCACGGCGCCCGACCCCGCGGCGGTCTTCGCCGCCCAACGGGCGCTGGGCGTCGAAGCCTGCGACCTGTATGCCGAATTGATGCCGGTGACGGAGGAAACCGTGGAGGACGTCCCCGCGCCCGGCGGCGACGGCGGCGACGTCCTGCCGCGGCGGTTGAATCCGATCAAGGCGAACCGGTTCAAGCCGGTCGCCTTGTGGCAGGCGGCGCTGGCGCTGGATACGAACGGCCAGGCCGCGGTCCGGCTGGACCTGCCGGAATTCAACGGGGAACTGCGGCTGATGGCCGTGGCCTACGACGATGCGCGGATCGGCGCGACCTCGACGCCCGTGAAGGTCAAGCGCGACCTCGTGGTGCAAACCGCCTTGCCGCGCTTTTTGGCCATCGGCGACCAATGCACGGCGCTGGTCTCGCTGTACAACGAAAGCGCCGCGCCCCTGGCGGCGCAGGTGCGCGCGACATGCGGCGGGCCGTTGCGGACGGACGCCGCGGAACAGGCGGTCGCGATTCCCGCCGGCGGTTCGGTGCCGGTGGAATTGCCGCTGGCGGCGGGCCCCGGTCCCGGCAAGGCGTTGTTGACGGTGGAGGTCGCCGGCGGCGCCGAACCGTTCCGCGAGACGATCGAACTGGCGGTCCGGCCGGCGGCGGGCACCCGCGTGGCCGCCACCAACCGCGTGCTGGCGGCCGGCGAAAGCGTGGCGCTCGTTCCGCCCGCGGATTGGCTGCCCACCTCCGTTTCCATGGCGGGCGCCCTGTCGGCCCTGCCGTCGATGCAACTGGGGCGCGCGCTGGACCAGGTCGTCCATTATCCCTACGGCTGCCTCGAACAAACGGTGTCGGGCGCGTTTCCGCTGCTCTACGCGGCCGATTGGGCGCAACGCCTGCTGCCCGCCGACCGCGCCATCGGCGACGTCGAGTTTTGGGTGGCGCAGGCCATCGCGCGCGTGCTCGCGATGCAGCAGGAAAACGGCGGTTTCGCCTGGTGGCCGTATGTGCGCGGCGCGGAGACGGATGCCTCGGCGTACGCCGCGCATTTCCTCGTGGAGGCCAAGGCCGCCGGATTCGACGTGCCCGCCGACCGGCTGGAAGCCGCGCTCGATTGGGTGCGCGCCCACCTGGACCGGGCGATGTCGCCCGACGCCGGCGAAAACGAGTGGATCCTCGAGATGCAGTTCCGCGCCTATCTGTGCCACGTGCTGGCGTTGGCCGGCCGGCCCGACGCCGGTTGGAACGCGCGGTTGCGCGAACAATCGGCCCGGCTGAACTTCGCGGCGCGCGCGCATGCCGGCGCCGCGCTCCTGCTGGCGGGCGAGCCGCGCCTGGCCATGCCGCTGCTGGAATCCCTCGCGCGGCCGGTCGTTCGCCCGCGCGTGCCGGGCCGCTTGCTCGACAGCGACGTGCGCGACGCCGCCCTGCTGCTGTCCGCCTGGCTGGAAGTGGATCCGGCGAACGAGGCCGTGGCGCGGCTGGCGCAGTTTTTGCGCGGGCGCCAACGGGACGGGCACTGGGGCAACACGCAGGACAACGCGCTGGCCTTGCTGGCGTTCGGCAAACTCGCGCGGCATTTGCCCGCGGAGGAACAACCGTTCGCCGGCGCGTTGGCGCTGCCGGACGGCGAAATCCGCGCGTTCGCGGGCACCAACGACGTGGCGTGGTCGCTGGCTCCGGGCGCGGCCGGCGCGGTGGCCGTCACGAACGCCGGCCCCGGCCAGTTGTATCTCTGGGCGCAGTACGAAGGCGTGTCCGCCGTGCCCGAGACGGCCGGCGACCAGGGCCTCGCCGTGAGCCGCGATTTCCTCGACGCGACCGGCCAGCCGTTCGATGCGCGCGAGCTGCCGCAGGGCGAATTGATCGTCGTGCGGCTCACGGTGGATACCCATGGGCGCTTGCTCGACCAACTGGTCATCGAGGACTTGCTGCCGGCCGGCTGGGAAATCGAAAATCCGAACCTGGCGGTGTCGGAACAGTTCGCGTGGCTGCGGGAGAAGGAGGAGGCCGATCGCAGTCGCGAGGCGCGCGACGACCGCATGTTGATTTTCACCGGGCCGATCCAGGGCACGGCCTCCTTCCATTACGCGGCGCGGGCGGTGACCCCCGGCGTCTTTGCGCTGCCGCCGGTGGTGGCGTCCGGCATGTACGAACCGGACATCCGCGGCGTGGCCGCCGGCGGCGAAGTGCGCGTGGTGCCGTGAAGCGCCGGCTGCCCAGATGGCTGCCGGGAACGCTCGTTGCCGGCGCCGTGCTGGCCGCCGCGTTTCCGGCGGCGGTGCGCTGGGTTCCGTTTCCCGCGGACAAGTTGGCCCGGTGGCCGGCGGCCGTGATCCTGACGGACCGGCACGGCGAGCCGTTGCGCGTGCGGTTGGCCGCCGACGGCAGCGACTGCCGGCCCGGCTACCGCCCCGCCCCGGAACACTGGATCGCCCAAGCGGTGGTGGCGGCGGAAGACCGGCGCTTCTGGTCGCATCCCGGCGTGGACGCGTTGGCCTTGGTGCGCGCCGTCGCCCAAAACCTGGCGAGCGGCCGGCGCGTGTCCGGGGCGTCGACCATTTCGACGCAGGTAATGCGCCTGATCGAGCCGCGCCGCCGCACGCTCGTCGCGAAAGCCATCGAGGCGTTCCGGGCGCTGCAACTGGAACGGCGGCTGGGCAAGGACGAGATCCTGGCGCAGTACCTCGACCGCGCCCCGTTCGGCGGCAATCTGGTCGGCATCGAGGCGGCCGCGCGCCGCTATTTCGGCAAGGGCGCGGCGCAACTGAGCCTCGCGGAGGCCGCTATGCTCGCGGGCCTGCCGCAGTCGCCCGCGCGGTTGCGCCCCGACCGCCATCCCGCGCGGGCCAAGAAGCGCCAGGCCTACGTCTTGGAACGGATGGAGGCCTGCGGCTTCATCACCGCCCGCGAACGCGCCGCGGGACTCGCGCAGCCCCTCGACGTCCGCCCGGGGCGCTACCCGTTCCGTGCGCCGCACTTTTGCGACTGGGTCGGCGTGCCGGCGCGCGCGGGCGCGGATGCGACCGTGCGCACGACGCTCGATGCCGAATTGCAGCGGACCGCCGAGGAAGTGCTGCGCCGGCGGCTGCAAGGCGGCTCCGCGAAAAGCGGCGCGGTCGTCGTGCTGGACGTGCAGACCGGCGCGGTACGCGCCATGGTCGGTTCGCCCGACTACTTCGCGGTCGACCGCGCCGGGCAGGTGAACGGCGCCTTCGCGCCCCGCGCCGCCGGGTCCACGCTCAAGCCCTTTGCCTACGCGCTGGCGCTCGACCGGGGCCTCGTCACGCCCGCGACCATGATCGCCGACGTGCCGCTGCGGTTCCGCGATCTCGAGCCCCGCAATTTCTCGCTGGATTACCGCGGCCTGGTTGGCGTGCGCGACGCCCTCGTGCAGTCGCTGAACCTGCCGGCCATCGCGATCGAACGGCGCGTCGGCCAGGCGCGCTTCCACGCCGCGCTGCGCGAGCTGGGTTTGGCGACCATCGATCGGCCGGCGGACCATTACGGACTCGGATTGGTCCTCGGCAACGCGGAAGTGCGGCTGCTGGATTTGGCCAATGCCTATGCCTGCCTGGCCCGCGGCGGTGCCTGGATCCCCGTACGCGGCGTCGAAGCCGCGCCGCCCGCGGTCCCGCGGCCCGTGTTTTCGTCCGCCGCCTGCTGGCTGATCGGCGACATGCTTGGCGGCGAGGAACGCGCCCGGGACGCCACGGGCCACGCCGCCGCCGTGCGCCTGCCGCCGCTCGCGTGGAAAACGGGCACTTCCGCCGGCTTGCGCGATGCCTGGACGGTGGCGTGGAATCCCGAGTACGTGATTGGAGCGTGGGTCGGGAACCCCGATGGTTCCGCTTCGGACGAATTGGTCGGGCGCAAGATCGCCACGCCGATCGCGTGGGATCTTTTCCGCCGCCTCTACCCGAACAACCAAGGTCCTTGGTTTGCGCGGCCGGCGGGAGTGGAGAAACGCGCCGTCTGCGCGACCAGCGGCTGCGCGCCGGGAAGCCATTGCGGCCCCCGCGTGGAAACCTGGGCGATTGCCCGCGTCTCGCGCCGCGAGCTGTGTCCGGTGCATCGGGCGGGCCCGGCCGCGGTCTGGCCGGCCGAAGTCGCGTCGTTCCTCGCGCGCCGCGCGGTCGCCGCGCCGGAAGAACCGGCGGAAGCGGTGCGGATCCTTTCGCCGGCGCGGGGCAGCGTCTATCGCCGGCTGCCGGTCGGCGAGGCCGATGCGCAACGGCTGGCGCTGGAGGCCGCCAGCGACCGCGCGGGCGAGACGATCCATTGGTTCGTCGACGACCGTTCGGTCGGGCAATCGCGCCCAGGCGAAAAATTGTTCTGGCCCTTGGCGCGCGGCCGGCACCAGATCGCGTGCAGTACGGCGCGGGGCGCGGGCGATTGCGTCCAGATCGCCGTGGAATAGGGCAATTTCAAGCATCCCGCCGCCGCGTTCGAGGATTCTCGCCACAACAGGCGCGAAAGCCGGGCGCGGAATTCGGCGGCCGAACTTGGGCTTCCCAGACCGGGTCGGCCGGGCTATCATCACAATGCGATTGAACCCCGTATGTCAGGAGGGCGCATGAAGGCGAAGCCGGACAAGGAAAAGAAGGGGAAGAAACCCAAGTACGAAAAGGAACTCTCCAAACTGCAGATCGAATTGGTGAAGCTGCAGGAGTGGATCAAGCAGAAGGGCCTGCGGGTGGTCGTGATTTTCGAGGGGCGCGACGCGGCCGGCAAGGGCGGCGCCATCAAGCGCATCACCGAGTGCCTCAATCCCCGCATTTGCCGCGTTGTGGCCCTGGGCACGCCGACGGACAAGGAAAAGACCCAGTGGTATTTCCAGCGCTACGTGTCGCATCTGCCGGCGGCGGGGGAAATGGTGCTGTTCGACCGCAGCTGGTACAACCGCGCGGGCGTGGAACGCGTGATGGGCTTCTGCACCGACGCGGAATACGAGGAGTTCCTGCGCTCGTGCCCCGAGTTCGAGCGCATGCTGGTGCGGGCGGGCATCGTCCTGCTCAAATACTGGTTCTCGGTGTCGGACGAGGAACAGGAACGCCGGTTCAGGGCGCGCATCGAAAATCCGACCAAGCGCTGGAAGCTCAGTCCGATGGATCTGGAATCGCGCGCGCGGTGGGTGGATTACTCGAAGGCGAAAGACCGGATGTTCGCGGTCTGCGACATCCCGCAGGCGCCGTGGAACGTGGTGAACGCGGACAGCAAGAAACGCGCCCGGCTCAATTGCATCCACCACCTGCTGCGCCAGATTCCCTACAAGGACCTGACGCCCGAACCGATCGAACTGCCGCCGCGCCAGAAGCGCAAGGGCTACGTGCGCCCGCCGCTGTCGGAACAGCGCTTCGTGCCGGAAGTGTATTAGGAACGGCCGCGGACTACTCCGCCGGCTGCGGCGTCTGCATGTTCTGCATCTGCTGCATCATCGCGCCGAGGTTGCCCATGCCTTCCATCATCACGGCCTGCATGCTGGCGGCTTGGACGTAGTCGGACGGAATGGCGAACAAACCGTCGGCCGGTTTGGAAAAATCGTAGTTCTTGAACAGCACGACGGACTGGATGGGCATGGCGGGCCGGCCGGCGGTGGCCGGCATCGTCGCGTTCATGGTCATCTTGACGGGCATGTTCTTCTGCTTGGGCGAGCACAGCATGATCATCTCGCTGGAGATGCCTTGCTGGACCAGGGTCACGCGGCGCTTTAGGCAGGCCTCGCCTTGGTAGTCTTCGGTGCCGAGGTCTTCGATCTTGGGCGGGGCGCCGGCCGCGACGGCGGCCCGGGCCCGGTCGGCCTCCGCGTTGACCACGTATTTCTTCTTGTCGGGGAACAGCGAGTAGGACGTCGTTTTGCCGTCCGCCGGAATTTCCAGCGCAACCATCTTGAGGTTCATGAACGGCATGGTCATTTCGGTGCGGGTCTTGCCGCCGCTGCGGATGGTGCGGGATTCCATGCTCATGCCCATCGTCTGCATGGACATGTCCACGGAATAGGTCGTTTGCAGGCCGAGTTCCTTTTCGAGCTGCATCCATGGCTGGGCAGCGCTTTGCTGCGATTGGGCGCCCTGTGCCAGGGCGGGAGCGGCGCCGGCCAGGACGAAGGCAAAAGCGGCAAACAGGCGGATCGTGGTCTTCATTGGCGTTCCTTGGGGTTGGATGGTGGCTGGGTGGCATGGTAGTCGCAACCCGGCCCCGGGAAAAGATTTTCCCGCGGGAACGTTCGCGGTATAGTCCCGCGCATGGAATCGCCCACCTTGTTGATTCTGGCCGCCGGCATCGGCAGCCGCTACGGCGGCCTCAAGCAAATCGAGCCCGTGGGCCCCGCGGGCGAAATCGTGCTGGATTATTCGTTGTGCGACGCCCTCCGCGCCGGCTTCGGGCGCGCCGTCTTCGTGATCCGGCGCGACATCGAAGGCCCCTTCCGCGAACGCGTCGGCGCCCGCTGGGAACGGCGCTTGCCGTGCGCATACGTCTTCCAGGATTTGGCCGACGTGCCGCCGGGTTTCGCGGCACCGGCCGGCCGCGCCAAGCCGTGGGGCACTGCCCACGCCATTCGCGCCGGCCGCCGCGAGATTTCCGGCCCGTTTGCGGCCATCAACGCCGACGATTTCTACGGCGCGGCTTCGTTCCGCGCCTTGGCAAGCCATTTGATGTCCGAAAAAAATCCCGCGGCCCATTGCATGGTGGCGTTTCAACTGGGCCAAACGCTTTCGGAACACGGCAGCGTCAGCCGCGGCGTGTGCCTGTGCGGCTCGGACCGCCTGCTGGCCGGCATCCAGGAACGGACGAAAATCTCCCGCCATGCCGACGGCACGCTGTGGGACGAACCGGAAGGTGCGCCGCCAACGCCCCTGACGGGCCGCGAGCCGGTGTCGATGAATTGCTGGGGTTTCATGTCGTCGGTGTTCCAAGAACTGGAAACGGCATTCGATCGGTTTCTCCGGGGGGAGGGGGGCGCCTCGCCGAAAAAGGAATTCACGATTCCGTCCGTGGTGGATGGCCTGATCCGGTCCGGGCGCGGCACGGTCAAGGTGCTGGAGACGACGTCGCGGTGGTTTGGCGTGACCTACCGCGAAGACAAGGCCACCGTGCAGGCCGCCATCCGCGCCTTGGTTGCCGCCGGCGAATATCCCGCCCAACTGTAATCCGCTTGGCCCTTCAGGGGTAAAAAAGGTCCGTGCCAGGCATTATCGGGGGGGGGGTAGCCTGGCACGGATGAATGCAGACGGGCGGAGTATGGGGGGATCTCCGTATTCCCATCTGCTTGCTGCGTGGTTAGCAGCAAGTCGTACAAATTCGCTGGAAAAGAACATGGGGAAACAACTAAGTGAATCCCCAATTTGCGTTGTCAATATAACCCCCCCGTGGGGAATGTCAACCCCCCGCTGACAAGATATTTTTTGGACAATGCCGGCAATGCCGGCGCAGGGATTGCCGCGGCGGGCGAATCATGTCCGGCCCGGCCGTAGATTCCGGAGGGCCGCGAGCATGTCGCGCAGTTCGCCCGTCGTGAGCGCCTGGTCGGCTGAGTCGAAAAACGCGGACAAATCGACCGGGAATTCATGCTCGAACACGCTGGCTTGCAGCGCCATTTCCAGCCGGTCGATTTCCCGCAGGAAACGCGCCTCGGCCGTGCGCCCCGCTTCGAATTCCTCCCAGACTTCCAGATAATCCTTGCCGCGCGGCAGTTTGGCGAATACGCGTTCGACGGATTGCCGCTCCCGCGCGTGCTTTTCCGCCGCCGGCATTTTGCCGGGCACGATGTCGCCGGCGTAGATTTCGCCGAAGTCGTGCAGCAGACCCATCCGCACGAGTTTCCACTTGTCCAGATGCGGGAAATGGCTGTCCGCGAGGAAGAACGCCAGCAGGGCCACGCCCAGGGAATGTTCCGCAACCGTTTCGCAATGTTCCTTGGGGATGCCGGCGCGCAGCCAGCCTTGGCGGTAGAGCGTCTTCAGGTGGTTGAACTCGTAGAAGACCTCCACGATGGGCGGGGATTTCCGTCCGGCCAGATGCTGGATGGCTTGGGCGCGCTTGGTTTCCATGGGTTTCGGTCCTCTGGTTATGTGTCGATCGACGGGTGTCGCCGCTCCCATGCGGCTGCGGCGCCCCGGAGACGGTTCACCCGTCGTAGAGCGTGTCGTCGCCGCCCCCGGTTCCGCCTGGATCGCCACCTTCGTCGTCCATCAAGTCGCCCATTTGCTCCTCGATCCGTTTGGGATCTTCGCCGGCCTCCAGGCGGCGGACGACCTCGTTCATCTCCGCGGGCAGCGGCTCGCCGGTTTGCTCGGCCATCTTGCGCATGAAGCGCCCCATGGCGCGGGGATCGTTTTCGTCGAGGCCCTCGGCCTCGGCCATCATGCGGTCCATGCCGGGCGGCACGTCGTCCCTCGCCGCGGCGGGCGCGGATTCGGGGGCGGATTTCCGCTCCCTTTTCGGCGTGGCGAAACCCGACAGCACGCGTTTCATCCCCGCCTGGCCGCACTTGGGACAGGCCGGCGGCGCGTGGCCGGCCACGCTGCGCACCAGGAACTTCAGCACCCGGCCGCACTTTCCGCATTCGTATTCGTAGATCGGCATGGCGGACTCCCGAAAATCAGGCTCCCGCCGGCCACTGTTCGCGTAGGAGGGGCAAGGCAATCATGATGCCGTGTATTTTTCCCGCTTTCCTGTCGCCGATCAAGTCCCTTTGCGGGCCCTGGCGATCCACCGAGCGTTGGGGGAGAGCCTGAAGTTCGGCCGGAGAAAGAGCGGAGCCAAAGGTCGGATTCGAACCGACGACCGTCGCATTACGAATGCGGTGCTCTGCCAGCTGAGCTACTTTGGCGCCAATGCGAGGCGGACTATGCCAAAGGGCGCGACGCCAAGTCAAGACCGCGGCGGAGGCACGGGTTCATTCCCGCAGCGCGAACCGCGCGCGCAGCAGCAGCGCGCACCCCAGGACCAGGAAGCCGCCGGCCGCCCATTGGGCCGGGGCGAGGCGCTCGCCGAGCAGAATGTGCGCGAGGATGGCGGTTTGGAAGGGAATCAGCAGCATGCCGCCTTCGGACGCAATGGGGCCCATGACGAGGATGGCGCGGTAGTAGAAGACGTGGCCCAGGGTCAACCCGATCAGCGCGGAGAGCGCCAGCCAGACCCAGTCGGCCGGGCCCAGCCGCCCCAACTCGCGCCAATCCCCAAAGGCGACCATGAGCGCCAGCAGGCCCAAACAGGTCAGCAGGCTGACGATGCCGTAGGAAAGGTGCGCGGGATAGCCCGCCAGATTGCGGCGGACGAACACCACGTAAAGGCCCCAGGCCACGGCGAATCCCAGCAGCGCCAGCATGCCCGCCGCCGAGGTGCTGTCGGTGCCGAATCCGCCCCGGAACATCAGCAGGAACCCGCCGAGCGCGCACAGCATTCCCAGCCAGAACAGACCCGAACGCATCAGCGGGCGTTCGCTTTTCAGCAACCAAAAGCCGAACAGCGTGGCGAAGGGGATCGACAGGCGGCAGCCGAAGTTCAGGATGGTGGCGTTGTTGTAATAGGGTGCCAGGCCGAAAAAAACTTGGCTGGCGACGTGCGCCGCAGCCGGTGCCAGCGCGGCCCGCCCCACGGCGCGGCAGGCGGGGGCCGCCATGCCGCCAAGGGTGCGGAGCACGAACGGCAGCCAGAACGCCGCCGCGCAGAAATAGCGCGCGCCGTTCACCGTCCACGGATCGAGCCGGTGGGTGAAGTGTTCGAGGAACAACGGCACGACCGACCAGAAAAACAGGGCGGCGAGCATCGCCAGCACGGCGAGCGACCATGTACGGAATTGGGCCGAGGGAGCCATCGGGCGGTGCAGTCTACGCCGCGGCCGCCTGAAGAAAAGCAAATTGCGGGACGGCGCGTTTCCGGGCGGATGTCAGTCGCCGAACTGGCCGGTGCGGAGCAGTACGAGCGTACAGGCGTGGACGACTTGGATGCCGGCGGCGGCGAGTCGTGCCTCCAGATCCGGATTTTCCGTGCCGGGATTGAAGACGACGCGCGCGGGGCGGACGGCGAGAATGTCGTGGGCCAACTGGGTCGAGTGGGTTGGCGAGACGTACATCGAGACGGTGTGCAGGGGCACGGGCACGTCGGCCAGGCGCGGGAAGACCCGCCGGCCTTCGATGTCCGCCAAGGCGGGATGGATGGGATACACGGCGTGGCCTTTGTGCGCCAACAGGACCACGGCCTGGTGGCTGTAGCGTTCGGGCTTGTTGCTGGCTCCGAGAACGGCGACGTTCATGGCATTTTCCGCTTCGATGGCAAAATACCCTTGGGGGCGGGATAGGTCAAGGACGCCGGCGATCGCGGCCAGGGCAAACGCATCAAAACCCTCCGAAATCCGCATTGGACCGAACAGCCCTTTATCGCAAGAGACGCCATTGACGCAAAAGATGCGCAAACGCCAGAGGGCGAAATCGGGCCATGGCGTCCATGTTCCGGAATTGGAGGGTTGGTTTTTTGGAAAGCGGCAGGAGAAAACATGATTTCGATTTCATTTCAGCTGAAAGGATCCGGCGTTTGCGTTCCTCTCGCGCCGCTGGCGCCCTTGGCGTTGAATGGATCGGAAGATGTAGATGCGTTGGCCCTGCGATCGCGGCCGGCGCCGGTTGACGCGGGGAGATTGTTGCCGTAGCTTGGTCGATTGCGAAAAGAGGCGACGCATGGCGAGAACGATGGCATGGATCGGAACGTTGGCGTGGTTGGCGGCGACCTGCGCCTGGGCGTGGGGGCCGGAAGGCCATACGGCCGTGGGCGACGTCGCCGCGTACTATCTGACCACGAATGCCCAGGCGCGGGTACGGGAAATCCTCCAGGGCGCGGAACCGGGGAATTTCGAGGTTTCCAGTTGGCCCGACGCGATCCGCGGCAACAAGGAATACGAATCCGTCTATCCGGAAAACGCCAAGTGGCACTTTGTGGAATTCAATGCCACGGAAAAATACGACCAAATCTTCAAACTGGAGTTGCCGGCGGACGGGGAAGACGTTGTGAATCAGGTGGCACGCTGGCAGAAAGAACTGGCGACGCCGGGGACGAACTCCGCGCGGAAACTGGACGCCCTCCGGTTTCTCGTGCATTTCGTGGCCGATCTGCACCAGCCGCTGCATTGCGCCTACCGCTACGGCGACATGGGCGGCAACATGATTCCGGTGCATTCGTTCCGCGGCCGGCATTTTTCCATCGACGCCGACGCCACGCAGGAGCGCCTGCCCGATCTCCATAGCGTGTGGGACGAATACATGGTGTACGAACTGATGGCCGGGCGCGACCGCGCGCAGTTCGCCGCGGATCTCGTCGCGGGCATTTCCCCCGGTCAGTTACGCAAATGGAGCCAGGGCCAGCCGCTGAACTGGGCGATCGACAGCTACTGGCGGGCACGCAAAGAGGCCTACCGCTGGCCCGACGGAACGAGCCTGCCGTTCAAGTGGTCGCGCCCCGGCATGGACCTGACGAGCGAGAACTACATTGATGCGCGGCTGCCGCTGGTGCAGGAACAGTTGGAGAAGGCCGGCGTGCGCCTCGCGCGCATGCTGAACGCGGCGCTCGATCCGGAATACGTGCCGCCGCCTCCGCCGGACCCGGCGCCCGCCCCGATCGGAGAGACGCCGGCACCCTCCCCGTAACGCCGGCGCATTGAACGGCGAAAAAAAAGCGGGAGGCCGAGGGCCTCCCGCCGCATCGGGGAGCGGGATTAG
>JAKLIL010000079.1 GCA_022709625.1 Verrucomicrobiota bacterium | reverse complement strand
CCGGATCACCCAGCACGCCGAGGGCGTCTTCTTCGTGCCGCGCAAGGCGATCACCGCCAAGGTCGCCTACGACAAGGAGCGGCTGCGGGTCCCGGACGAGATCGGCTTCGGCCTGCGCCCGGCCGAGACCTGGTACGGCGAGGTCTACATCGAGTTCATCAAGGGGTTCAAGGGCAAGACCATCTACAAGCGCTGGCACGGCTTCGACGCCGACTCCGACGTCAACGCCTACGCCACCTACCCCGACCTGTTCGCCGAGCTGTCGGTCGAGAACTTCCTGGCGAAGATCCGCCTGCAGTTCCGCCTGCACGACTTCGACACCTTCCGCGAGTCGAGCGCCTACGGCTTCGACATGAACGTCAACATCACCGACAAGGTGAAGGGCTACCTGCGCATGCTCGACGCCCGCGACAGCGTCGAGGCGCGCCAGACGGCCTTCGCCCAGCTGAAATACGACCTCGGCTCCGGCGCCAACTTCTACTTCGAGTACGGCGATCCCGGCCAGTCCGACAACATCGTCAACACGGACTGGTACGTGAACGAAGGCAACGGCGACCAGATGCGCGACCGCGTCAAGCTGCTGCTGAAGACCTGGTTCTGACGCCGCCGCGGCGGTCGGAGCCGAGGGGAGCCACGATGATCGAACGCAACGAGCGGGCCCGCCGCCGGACGGCGGCCGCGGCCTTCCTGGCGCTGGCGCTCCTGGCCTGGCCGGCCGGGGCCTGGGCCGGGCCGCGCGCGGTGGCCGACGGCATCGAATTCACCTTCTTCGCGCCGGGGGCGGGCAAGGTCAACCTGGCCGGGACCTTCAACGGCTGGAACGCGGCCCTGAACAACATGGCGCTGGTGGCCGACTATACGTGGCGCACCACCGTTTCCCTGGCCAACGCCACCGGTGTGCAGTTCAAGTTCACGGCCAACGGCGCGTGGATCAGCAACTGGGGCGAGACGAACCAGTCCGATTTCGACCTGCCGCTGGCAGGCAACTTCGCGGAAATGGGCAATTTCCCCAACATCCGGATCAACGGCACCGTCAACGGCACGCTGCGCGTCACGTTCAACGAACTGACCAGCAGCTATACCGCCGAGCTGCTCTAGGCGGCGTGGGTGGACTATTCGCGCCGGTCGGCGCCGTCCGGCGCCGCCGGCGCCCCATTTGGAAAGGAACAGCGGCATGAAACGGACGTTTTGCATCTTGAATCTGGCGTTCCTGCTGGGCGCGGCGATTTCCGCGCCGGGCGCGGTGGGCAATCTCACCTTGGCCACGGTCGCCGGCAATGTCTTGAACCTGGTGGCGGGCACCGACATGCTGGCCGTGCAGGCCTGTGCCCCGAACTTGCTGCGGGTGGACTACGCCCCCGCCGGCCGCGCCAGCCCACGCACCTATGTGGTGGGCAAAACCAATTGGGATTTCGCCGGGGCGACCATTGACGTTTCGTCCGATCCCATGGTGCTGGCGACCACCGCCATGGTGGTGCGCATTTCCAGGAATCCGGTGCGCCTGAGCCTGTACGACGCCACCGGCACCAACCTGCTCGCGCGCGAACCGGCGGGCGAAGGCGTGTTCCACGACGGCCTGCGGCTGCAGCACGCGGGCGGCGATTTCTACGGCATCAACGGCTACAACGCCTGGGAAAATTCCGGCGCCGGCCTGCTGCGCAACTCCGGCGGCACCGTGGAGGCGGGCATCCAGGGCGACTGCGGCGCCCCCTTCGCCTGGACCCGGCGCGGCTTCGGCGTCCTCGTGGATTCCGACGGCGGGCGCTTCGACCTCGCCGGCACAAACCTGACCTTCCAGTATTGTTCGCGGGACAACGTCGAGTACTACCTCGCGGTCGGGTCGCCCCGCGAAATCCAGTCCGCCGTGGCGGAAGTCAGCGGCAAGCCCCCCATGTTCCCCAAGTGGGCGCTCGGTTTCGCCAACTTCGAATGGGGCATCAACCAGGCCGAATTGACCAATATCGTGGCCACCTATCGCGCCAAGAACATCCCCATCGACCTCTACGTGCTGGATTTCGACTGGAAGGCGTGGGGCGAAGACAACTACGGCGAGTGGCGCTGGAACGTCGCGAAGTTTCCGGGCGGCCCCGGCGGCCAGGTCAAGGCCCAGATGGACGCCGCCGGCATCCAGCTGGGCGGCATCCTCAAGCCGCGCATCCACGTGGACACGGAGCAGGGCCGCTACGCCCAGACCAACGGCTTCTGGTATCCGGGCGTGGCCCCGTATTCCGACTACTTCAACCACAAGCTGGTCTGCGATTTGAATTTCCACCTTCCGGCATGCAAGGCGTGGTACTGGGAGCACCTTACCAACACCTACGACACGGGCATCCGGAACTGGTGGAACGACGAAGCCGACCAGCAGGCGGGCGGCGGCCCCTCCTACGACAATTTCCTGTTCCTCGACATGCAGAAGGGGCTCTACGACGGCCAGCGCGCGCTCACCAACCAGCGCGTGTGGTCGGTGAACCGCAACTTCTATCTGGGCGCCCAGCGCTACGCCTACGGCCTGTGGTCGGGCGACATCTACGGCGGCTTCGACGCCATGGCGGCCCAGCGGGAACGCATGCTGTCCGCGGTGAATCTCGGCGCCGTCAAGTGGGGCATGGACATCGGCGGCCTCCTCGACGGCTACAAGACCACCGGCGAATGCTATGCGCGCTGGATCCAGTTCGGGGCGTTCGTGCCGGTGTTCCGCGTCCACGGCTGGGAAAACGCGCAGCGCCAGCCCTGGGTCTACGGCGCCGCCGCCGAGGCCGCGGCCAAGGAAGCGATCCAGCTCCGCTATCGGCTGCTGCCCTACGCCTATGCCTACGAGCGGCAGGCGACCGAAACCGGCGTCGGCCTCGTGCGCCCGCTGGTCTACGACTATCCCGACGACCCCCAGGCCGCGAACAACGTCGAGTCGTGGATGTACGGCGACAGCCTGCTGGTGTCCCCCGTCGTCCAGGCGGGCCAAACCGCCAAATCCATCTATCTGCCCGTCGGCGTTTGGCGCGATTATTTCCGCGGCACGGTCTACGCCGGCGGCCAGACCGTCTCGTATCCGGTGGATGCCGCGACCTGGCGAGACATCCCGCTCTTCGTCAAGCAAGGCGCCATCGTTCCCACGCAGGACGCGGTCAACTACGTTGGGGCCGCCCCCGTCGCCCAGCTCTACGTCGACGTGTTTCCCGGCCCCGTCGCGAACAGTTTCACCTACTACGACGACGACGGACTGACCTACGCCTACGAGCAGACCAACTGGTTCAAGCAAACCTTCGCCGCCGTCGAGAACGACGGTGTGCGGGTGTCCGTCGGCGCGCCGGAGGGCGGCTATGTCCCGGCCTTGCGCCACTACCTCTTCAAAATCCATTGCGCGACCAGCACCGGCCTGCGCTTGAACGGCGCCGCCCCGGCGAAATACGCGGACTTGGCGGCGTTGTCCGCCGCCAACGCCGAAGGCTGGGCCGAAGGCGCCGACGTGCACGGCTACGTCGCCTACGTGAAAGTGGCGGCCGGCGCGGAAAAGACGATTGAAATCGAGAGCAAGGTGGCGGCGGTCCCGACGATTCTTCCGCCCGGCGGCGAATTCGCCGGCCCCGTATCCGTGACGCTGGCCACAGCGACCGCCGCTGCCACGATTCGCTATACCCTCGACGGAACGGAACCGAGCGAGGCTTCCGCCGCGTACGGCAACGCCTTCACCGTCCGCCCGCCCGCCACGCTCAAGGCCCGGGCCTTCAAGGCCGGCTACGCGGCCAGCCCGGTGAGCACCGCGATCTTCCTCGCCAGCAATCTGCTGCGGAACACCGGCTTCGAAACCGCGGGCTCCTCCTCCAATTCCGCGGCGTCCTGGCAGGACGGCGTGCCGGACCGGCACGGCGACCTGTGGGGCACGGCACGCCGGGCCGATTGGCGCAGCCGCGCGGGAAGCTGCGAAGGCGCCATCCGCGGCTTGTGGGCCGGCGCCGGCACGGTCGGCGGCATGTGGCAGGAAGCGCCCGCCATCCCCGGCGAACGCTATCGCCTTTCCGGCTGGTTCTGGGCCGACCGCACCTGGTCGTCCGGATCCCAGTCGCTCCAGTTGGAATTCCTTTCCGGCGACGCGCGCGGAACCACCTATCTGCAAACCAGCGGGACCAGTCTCGCCGGCGTCGGCGAAACCTGGGTCCAAAAAACCATCGAAGCCGTGGCCCCCGCAGGCGCGATCTGGGTCCGCGCCGTGATCGTCGCCAACGACGTCGGCGCCAACGGCGCCCTGCAGTTCGACGAATTCCGCCTCGAGCGCGTGCCCGTGGCCGACGCCGACACCGACGGCATGCCCGACGCCTGGGAAAGCCAGTACGGTTTCAATCCCAACGACCCCGCGGATGCCGGCGGCGATGCGGACCAGGATGGCGTGTCCAACCTGCAAGAGTATCTCAACGGCACCAATCCCAAGGTGCAGGAACCCAAGAAGTCCGCCTACTCCACCATGGCGGCGGTCGGCACCTTCAACGGCTGGGCGCCCGCGCTCACCAACATGCAACTGGTGGCGGACTACGTCTGGCAGGCCACCCTCAAACTGACCAACGCGGCGGCCGTCCAGTTCAAGTTCGCGGCCAACGGCAACTGGAACGTCAACTGGGGCGAGGCCAACCAAAGCGACTTCGACCTGCCCCTGCAAGGCGACTTCGCCGAATCGGGCAACCCGCCTAACATCCGCGCCAACGGTACGCTCGACGGCGAATTCGTCTTCCGGTTCAACGAGCAAACCCGCGCCTACTCCGTCGAAAAAACGCAGGCGCCGGACGCCGACGGCGACGGCCTGCCCGATGCTTGGGAAACCGCCAACGGCTTGAATCCCGCCAGCGCCGCCGATGCGGCCGCCGACGGCGACGGCGACGCTCTGTCGAACCTGAACGAATACGCCAACCGCACCGACCCGCGCCGGGCCGATACCGACGGCGACGGCCTGCCGGATGGCTATGAAGTGCAGCAGGGCTTGAATCCCGTCGCCAACGATGCCGGCGGCGACGCCGACGGCGATGGTCTGGCCAACCTGCAGGAATACGCCGCGGGCACCAATCCCCGCGCGGCCGACAGCGATGGCGACGGCCTGCCCGACGGCTGGGAAAAGACCTACCAGCTCAATCCGCTCGCCAACGACGCGGCCGGCAATCCGGACGGCGACAGCTTCACCAACCTGCGGGAATACCAGAACGGCACCAATCCCAACGTGTTCGACGCCGTGGCGTACAAGTCGGGCTACACGAGCATGACCCTCGTCGGCACGTTCAACGGCTGGGCGCCCGCCCTAAAAAACATGAAGCTCGCCGGCGACTACCTCTGGCAGGTCAAGCTGGCGCTGACGAATCAAGCGGCCCCGCAGTTCAAGTTCGCGGCCAACGGCTCGTGGGCGGTCAATTGGGGCGACGCCAACCAAACCGATTTCGACCTGCCGCTGCAGGGCAACATCGCCGAACAGGGCGACCAGCCCAACGTCCGCGTCAATGGCACCCTCAACGGCACCTATGTGTTCACGTTCAACGAACAGACCCGCGCCTACGCGGTCGCGGCGGATGCCGGCCCCGACACGGACGGCGACGGCATGCCCGATGCGTGGGAAACCCAGTACGGTTTCGATGCGAACAGCGCAGCGGACGCCGCCGCCGATGCCGACGGCGATGGCTTCACCAACCTCCAGGAATACCGGAACGGCACCCATCCCAAGGTGGCCGAACCGAAGAAGTCGAACTACGCGAGCATGGCCATCGCCGGCACCATGAACGGCTGGAATCCCGCCGCGGGCAACATGCAGCTGGTGGCGGACTACGTCTGGCGCGGCACGCTGGCCTTCACCAACGCCGCCGGCCAGCAGCTCAAGTTCGCCGCCAACGGCAACTGGAGCGTCAACTGGGGCGACAACAACCAGACCGACGACGCCGCGCCCCTGGCCCAGACTGCGGAACGGACCGGGGCCAATGTCCGGCTCGACGGCACCCTCAACGGAACCTACGTGGTAACCTTCAACGAATCCACCGCCGCCTACGCCATCGACCCGGCCATCGCGGCCAAGCGCGCGGCGTCAACCCGGGATTCCGCGCACGGCGTCGAGATTCAGTCCGCGCGCACGCCGGCGGGCATCCAGTTATCCTGGCTTGGCGCGGCCGGCCATGGCTACGCCGTCTGGTCCTGCGCGAGCCTCGGATCGGACGGACAATGGACCTTGGTGCCCGGCGCCGAAAATCTCGTCGGCACCGGCGAAATCATTTCAATGGAAATCCCCGCGACCGATGCGCCTGGGCGCTTCTTCCGGGTCGCCGAACTGCCGTAGGAGGTCGCCGCCATGAAATACGCCCTTCCCCTTGCTTTGGCGGGATGCCTCGTGTTGGCCGCCTGCGGCCGCCGGGCGGAACCCGCCGTCGTCGATCCGCCTGCCGCCCCCAACGCCGTCGTGGCCGCGATTCCGGAGCAGCCTGCGCCGCCGCCGCCGGACACCAATGCCTTCTGGGCGCCCACCCTGGTCGGGGCGACGTTCAACGTCACCGGCCGAATCGCGGAAATCGCGGTGCGACCGGGCGACTGGGTCGAAGCCGGCCAATACGTCGGCCGGCTGGATCTCGATGAAACCGTCGGCCGGCGGGATCGCCTCCAAAAGGCGTTCCAGGATGCCGAGACCGAAATGGACATGGCCCGCATCGCCTACATGAACCTGAAGCAGCAGGCGGAAGCCGTGGCGGTGGATGAACAGGAGATGGAGGCGGCGGAAGATCGCCTCGAGCGAATCTCGAGGAAACGCGACCAAACGCTCAAGGACTTTCGCCAGGCCCAAGCGGAATCCCAGCGCGGGATCCTCTACGCCCCGTGCCGCGGCGAGGTGACGGCCATTCTGGCGGCGACAGGCACCGATGTCGGCGCCACCCAGACCGTCGTCACCATCCGGCAGCCGTAGTTCCGCCCCGCGGCGAGCGTCCTACTTGGTTTCCGCGACGAGATAGGCCAGATAGGCCTTGGCGGCGGCTTCGATGGGCAGCAACACGATCTCGGGCGTTTCGTAGGGATGCGCGGCCTTGAGGAAGACCTCCACTTCCGGATACAGTGCCCGCTTGGTCTTGATCAACGCCAGCACCTCGTTTTCGTGGTGCAACGCGCCTTTCCAATGGTAGGAACTGCGGACGGGGAGCGTTTGCGCGCAGGCGGCCAGCCGGCGTTCCAACAGGCCGCGCAGGATCCGGTTGGCGGTTTCCGCGTCCGGAAACGTCGTCATGACCATGGCCGCCTTGCCGTTCATGGCCGAAAGGATAACCCGACGGGGCCGGGAGTACAATTTTTTTGGAATTCCGCTTCGCTCCTCAGCCCTCGATCCCGCTCCCACCGCGAGGAGCGAAGC
>JAKLIL010000078.1 GCA_022709625.1 Verrucomicrobiota bacterium | reverse complement strand
CGGACACCATCGAAAGACAATAGCCCCCCTCCGTTTGGCCGAACGACTTCCCGCCGCATGAGCGCCTCCGCTTGCCTCCCGCCCCCCCGCCGTCTCCGCCCCCCCGCCGCTCCCGTGGCTCTGGGGCCCGACGGAGCGGTGGACTGGAAGACTTTTTGCGGAGAGGTGGGCGCCTTGCGCGACGCCATCCAGACCTTGGCGCCGATGGAATGGGTCTTGAATTTCGAAGACAGTTATCATTTCGCTGTGGCCTTCTGCGCCGCGCTGGCCGCCGACAAATCGGTCTTGATTCCCGGCAACGCGCGGCCGGAGGCGGTCGCCGCGCTGGCCAATCCCCGGCGGGGCTGCCTTTTCGATGGCCGGAGGCCCGCCCGGTTCGGCGTCGCCCTGTCCCTGCCGAATCCTGGCGCCGCGAAGGGTACGCGCACCTTCGCGATCGCCGGCGTTGAATCTCCGCGAATTACCCTGCTGACGTCCGGCTCCACGGGCCGCCCCAAGGCCGTTTTGAAAAGCCTTGCCAACCTGTTGACCGAAGTGGCCGCCCTCGAGTCGGCCTGGGGCGACCAACTGACCGGCGTTCGAATGGTCAGCACGGTCTCCCATCGGCACATCTACGGCCTGCTTTTCCGCGTGCTCTGGCCATTGTGCGCCGGACGCCCCTTCCAGCGGCATTCCCTGCTTTTCCCCGAGCAAGTGCTGGCGGAGGCGAACGCAGATGCGGCGCTGGTCGCGAGTCCCGCCACCTTGCAGCGCATCTCGAAGAGCGCATCCGCGCCATACCGGGCCATTTTTTCATCGGGCGGCGCGTTGTCCCCGGATGCCGCCGCCGCCAGTTTGCGACATTTGGGCCGGCTTCCGACGGAGATCTTCGGCAGCACGGAAACCGGCGGCATCGCCTGGCGCCGGCAAGCGAACCCCGGCGAGCCCTGGACCCTTTTCCCCGGAGTCCGCGCCAAGGTCGGAAAGGATTCCGCGTTGCTCGTGCATTCGCGGTACGTGACGCCGTCCGGATGGATCGCGACCGGGGATGCCGTCCGCTTGCTGGGCGATCGGCAATTCGTCTGGCTGGGACGGATCGATCGCATCGTAAAAATTGCGGAAAAGCGCGTGTCGCTGGCGGAAGTGGAAAAACATTTGGCCCGGCTGGATTGGGTCCGCGAGGCCGCCGCGCTGCCGCTGGGGCCGTCCGACAAGACGGTGTTGGGCGCGGCGCTGGTTTTGACCCCGGCGGGCCAAGCCCTGCGCGCAAAGCGCGGTCCCGGCCAATTTCGGGTGCAAATACGCCGCGAATTGCGCCATTGGCTAGAACCTGCGGCCGTGCCACGGCGGTATCGCGAGGTAGCGGCCCTGCCTGTGAATGCCCAAGGGAAACTCGTGCGGGAGGAGTTGCAGGCGCTTTTCGACTCCCGGTCCGCATCGGCGCCGGCGGGCACCCGGCGTCCGGCCACGCCGGAAATGGCCCCATGCGGCGGCGGCCGAAAACGGAACGAAGCGACATGAACTCCCGCGGGCAACGGACCATCACTTTTGGCGCGGGGCGCCTGACCATCGAAGACGTCGTGGCGGTGGCTAAAGGAGCACCGGCGGCCTTGAGCGCAGACGCGGCCTTTCGCCGGCGGATCGATCTGGGCGTGGCGTTCCTCGAGCGCTTGCTGCGCGAAGATGGCGTGGTCTATGGCGTGACCACCGGCTACGGGGAATCCTGCACCGTGGCGATTCCCCGCCATTTGGTCGACGAGTTGCCGCTGCACCTGACCCGTTTCCACGGCTGCGGACTGGGCGCCGACCTGGAGCCGGACCAAGTCCGCGCCGTCCTGGCCACCCGGCTGTGCTCGCTGGCCGTCGGCTACTCGGGCGTCCGCTTCGTTCTGCTGGAACGCCTGGTCGAACTGCTGCAACGCGACGTCCTGCCGCGCATTCCGCAGGAGGGATCCGTGGGGGCCAGCGGCGACCTCACGCCCCTGTCCTACGTGGCCGCGGCGCTCGTCGGCGAACGGGAAGTGCACTGCGGGGGGCGCATCCGGCCGACGGCCGAGGTCTACGCCGAACTCGGCATCCAGCCCCTCGCACTGAAGCCGAAAGAAGGCCTGGCCCTGATGAACGGCACCTCGGTGATGACCGCCCTGGCCTGCTTGGCGTATTCCAGATCCGCCTATCTGGCCCGGCTCGCCGCCCGGATTTCGGCCATGGCGTCCGCCGCCATCCAAGGCAATGAATTCCATTTCGACGAGGCGCTGTTCGAGCTCAAACCCCATCCCGGCCAACGGCAGGTCGCCGCCTGGATGCGCGCCGACCTGAAAAGCGACCGGCCGCCGCGCAACAGCCACCGCCTGCAGGACCGCTACTCCCTGCGGTGCGCCCCGCACGTGATCGGGGTCCTGCAGGACAGCCTGCCCTGGGTGCGCGCCTTCATTGAAAACGAACTGAACAGCGCGAACGACAACCCCTTGGTGGATGGCGAACGGGAACGCGTCCTGCATGGCGGCCATTTCTATGGCGGACACGTTGCCATGGCCATGGATTCCTTGAAAACCGCCGTCGCCAACGTGGCGGATTTGCTCGATCGCCAGTTGGCGCTGCTGGTGGATTGCCGCTTCAACAACGGGCTGCCGCCCAATTTGTCGGGATCGGCGCCAGACCGCGCTCCGATCAATCACGGGTTCAAGGCCGTGCAGATCGGCGTCTCGGCCTGGACGGCCGAAGCGCTCAAGCTGACCATGCCCGCCAGCGTGTTTTCCCGCTCCACCGAGTGCCACAACCAGGACAAGGTCAGCATGGGCACGATCGCCGCGCGCGACGCCTTGCGGGCATTGGAATTGACGGAACAAGTTGCGGCCGCCTGCCTGTTGGCCGCCGTGCAGGCGCTCCGGCTGCGCCGGCGCAATGGCGACCTGGACGAAGCCCATCTGTCGGAATCCCTCCGGAAAATGACCGGCGACGTCTCGAGTTCCTTTGCGCTTCTCGAAGAAGATCGCCCCCTGGAAGGGGATCTGCGGCTCGTCATCGACCAGATCCGCCGGCAACGTTGGGAGTTGTACTAATGCCCAATCTCGCGGCGGAACTGACTCTCCTGACCTCTTTCCAGGACGCCGATCCGCTGGGAATCATCTACCACGGAAACTATTTCCGCTACTTCGAGGAAGCGCGGCGCGCGCTGATGGACAAAATCGGCTACGGCTATCTGGAAATGAAGGAATCCGGGTACATGTACCCCGTCAGCGAAACCCGGGTGAAGTTCATCCAGCCGATCCGGTTCCAGCATCGCATCCGGGTGGTCGCCGAACTGGAAGAATGGGAAAACCGCATCCTCGTGCGCTATGCGATCTACGATGCGGAATCGGGGAAGCGCCTCACCCGGGCGCAGACCACGCAGGTGGCGGTGCGCGTGGACACCGGCGAACTGTGCCTGGTCACGCCGGAGGCGTTCCGGAATAGATTGCGGGCTTTCCATGCGGGCCAATCGCCACAGGTCCCGGCGGCGCCGGCCCGCGCCGGCGGCATAAACTGAATTCCCGGATGACCGCGCCGGAACATCTGGATGAGGATGGAGATGCCGCTGGGCTTACGAGCCGTTTCCGCCCCTGCAACGCCTCCCCTGCGGAAGGACCGCGATGAAGGTTGAAATCGTTTATCCCCGATGGCCCAAGATGGAACACCAACCGGAGTTCCATCTTCCGCCGCACGGACCGGTGGTGTTTGCGGCGACGCTCCCGGCCGGCGTGGACATCGCCTTCCGCGACGAACATGTGCAGCCGCTGGACTTCGACACGGATGCGGAGCTCGTGTTCATTTCCTGCATGCTGACCTGCCAAATGCCCCGGGCCTGGGAAGTCGCCGACGAATACCGTGCGCGCGGCAAAAAAGTCGTGTTCGGCGGCATCGGCACCCAATTGCACGACGAGCAAACCCGGCCCCACGCCGACGCCGTGTTTCTCGGCGAATCCGAGGGACGCATGGAAGCGCTGCTGGCGGACTTCGCCAACGGCGCGCTGAAACCCGTCTACGACTTCCGCAACCAATTTCCCGACACCCGCCTGATCAAACCGGCCCGGCGCGACATCCTGAGCCGGGACCTCTACAACTACCGCGGCGTGCAAATGGTCGATCTCGTCCATGCCTCCCGGGGCTGCCGCTTCAACTGCTTTCCCTGCTGCACGCCGTATCTCGGCGGCCGCCGGTTCCGCCCGCGCCCCTACGAAGACGTCGTGGCCGAATTGGCGGGCATCGACAACAACCGGATTTTCTTCGTGGACAACTCCATGGCCAACGACGACGAATGGCTCAAAGGTTTGCTGCGGGCCATCGCGCCGCTCAAGAAAAAGTGGATTTCCCATCCGCTCAAGGACAACCCCGAGATCCTGGATCTGGCCGCCGAAGCCGGCTGCTGGTACGTCTACCAGGCGATCATCAACACGGCCGACGTGATCCGGACCCGGGTGCGGCATCTCAAGGCCCGCGGCATCGGCGTGGAGGGCACCGTGATTCTGGGCACGGACGACCAGGACGTGGACGGCATCAAGCGCTTGGTCGAATTTCTGGTCGACATGGATCTGGATTTGGCCGAATTCACGGTCATGACTCCATTTCCCCACACGCCCCTGCGTGCGGACCTGGAGCGCGACGGCCGCATTCTCCACGACGATTGGATTCGCTACACGGGGGCCGAAACGGTCTTCCGGCCGGCGCGCATGAGCGTCGACGACCTCGACCGCATGCATCGCTACGCCTGGGAAACCTTCTACGGTCCCGGCGGCAAGGAAGTCCGCATGGGGCAACTCTACAAGCGCGTCATCGAAAAGGAAATGGCCGACGGCACCTTTCGCTCCCATCGCGCCCGGAGCGGGCGCGCCTGGAGCCGGGCCGACGGGGGGCCGGACGCGTGAAGGTGCTGCTGGTTTCCGGCAATACGGCCGAATCGCCCTATCCCGTGTATCCCCTGGGGCTCTCCATCGTGGCCCGGTCGCTGCGCCGCAAAGGCCACGACGTCTCCCAGTTCGATATTCTGCACCAGGAGCGGGCGCTCGACCGGTTGACGGATCGGCTGAAGGCTTTTCGCCCGGATGCCGTCGGCATTTCCATCCGGAACATCGACAACGTCAATCTCGTCCATGAACTCCGCTACTTGGACCGCGTGCGGGACATGGTGGCCGCGATCCGGACCGCAGGCCCGATCCCAATCGTCGTGGGCGGTTCCGGCTTTTCCCTGATGCCCGAAAAAATTTTGGCCCACGTCGCGGCCGACTACGGCATCCAGGGCGAAGGCGAGGAAGCCTTCGATCGCCTGCTGCAACTCCTGGCCCGCGGCGAAAAGCCGCCCGCGCGCATCGTCCGGGCGGACCGGCCGCTCCCCGCGCCGGCGATCGCCGGCGCGGACTACGACCCCGAGCTCCTCGCCTTCTATCTGCAAAAAAGCCGGCTGATTCCCATCCAAACCAAACGCGGCTGCGCGCGGACGTGCGCCTACTGCACCTATCCCGTCCTCGAAGGCGCAACAATCCGGCCGCGGCCGGTGGACGAAGTCATCGCCGAAATGCAATCCCTGCTCTCCGGCACCACGCAGGACGGTTTCTTTTTCGTCGATTCGCTCTTCAACGACCCCGGCGGAACATATCGCACCTTGATCCGCGCAATGGCCCGCCGCGGCGTTTTCTTCCCCTGGACGGCGTTTTTCGCCCCCAGTCCGGAACTGGACGATGAAATCGTCGCCTTGATGAAAAAAACCGGCTTGCGGTCGGTGGAAATCGGCGCCGATGCCATGTCGGATTCCACGCTGGCCGCCCTGAACAAGGGATTTCGCTTCCGGGACGTCGCCGCCGCCAACGAACTCTTCCTGCGGCACGGCATTTCCACTGCGCACTTCTACATGGCCGGCGGTCCCGCCGAAACGCCTGCCAGCCTCGAGGAGGGCATCCAAAACGTCCTGAGCCTCCGCCGGACGGTCAATTTTTTCTTCCTCGGCATCCGCATCATTCCCCAAACGCCGCTCTACCGGCAGGCGGTGGCGGAAGGCGTGCTGACGGGCGACGAAAATCTCCTGGAGCCGAGGTATTACCTTTCGCCGCACGTCGATCGGGATTGGATGCAGCGCCGGCTGGCGGAGGCCTTCGCCGACCAGCCCCATTGCGTCTTCCCCGCGGACAAGTTCGACGACAAGCTGCAGACTCTCTTCCGGCTGGGACTGCCGCTGGACGAAAGCTACCGGCTGCTCCGCCGTGAATAGCGCCCCCGCCCCATCCCGAATCAAAGTCCGCAAACGCGGCAACCGCGCCGGGATCTTGTTTTTCGTGGTTCTAACCTGGATCGGCGGGCTGTCCGCGGCCTACGCCATGCTGTACTTCATCTGTCTCTACTATTTTTTGACCGACCGGGATGCCGCGCAATCGGCCATGGCCTACGTGCGCCGCATCTTTCCCGGCGCGGGTCCGCTCAAACGCCGGTGGTTGGCCTGGCTCCTCTTTGTCAGCCAGTGGCGTTGCCTTATCGACCGGAATGCGATGCTGGGCGGCCGCTTCCGGTTCCACTTCCGCTTCGATGGCCGCAAGCAATTCGAACAACTCGTCGGCGGCTCCCGCGGCATGATCCTCCTCGCCTCCCATGTCGGGAATTGGCAAATCGCCATGGGTGCGCTGGGCAAGCTCGACAAGCCCATCCACCTGTTGATGAGACGCGAGGACAACGACGCCGTCCGCCAAGCCTTCCAACTGGATAAACCGGATGGCCCCATCCGGATCATCTCGATCGACGAGCCGTTCGGGGGGGTGGTCGAAGTCATGACCGCCCTCCGGGCGGGACACGTCGTGAGCCTGATGGGCGACCGGCCCTACGACTTCGACGCCGTGACCGTCGATTTCCTCGGCGCACCGGCGCGCTTTCCCTACAGCGCCTTCAAGATCGCCGCCATGGCCGCCGTGCCCGTCGCCGTCATGTTTTCCGCAAAAACTTCCCGGAACGGCTACGCCATCGAAGTTCCCGCCGTCTTCTGCCCGCAAAAAGGCAAAACCGGCTCAAAGCAGGACCTTTGGGCGCCCTACGTGCGGCAATACGTGGCGACACTCGAAACCTTCCTGCGCAAACATCCCCTCCAGTTCTTCGCGTTCCAAGATCTGTGGGCATCCGCCACGTCCCAGAAAGGCGCCCCCGATGAAACCGCTTCCTGAATGGAGGGCTCACCCGCTGGCGCTCCTGTTGCTCGCCCTCAACCTTGCCGGTCCCGCCCGCGCCTCCGATCCGGCCAGTTCCGTGCTGCTGGGCTACGGCCAATCCATTCCGGGCTTCGGCGATACCACCGAAAAGATCGGCACCCTGGACCTGGCCTACCGCTACCGACACGTGCTCCATGCCCGCAGGGGCAAGGGCTGGTACGAA
>JAKLIL010000077.1 GCA_022709625.1 Verrucomicrobiota bacterium | reverse complement strand
CGTCTTCCGGCGCAACGCCGGCGGCAAGATGGCCTTGCGAATCGATGCCGGCCAGCGCCTGGGCATGGGTGCCGGCGACCAGCGCGAACAGGACCCACGGCCAGGCGGCCCGTCCGTGGTACTCGTCCGGCCCGAACTTGGCCCACACATTCTTACAAGGGTCCTTCAACGCCGGATTGTCCTTCGGCGAATAGACGGCATTGGTGATGGCGAAACCCGCGTCATCTTCCCAAAAGCCCAGGCCGAACGGATAGGCAAGCATGAGAGGCCGGACGATCTGGCGGTATTGCTCCAAGGTGGAATGGCCGAACAGCAGGAGGAATACGTCGTCGCTCTGCATGAGGGGCAGCCGTTGTCCCTCCGTGTCGAGGAGCAGGGCCGTGAACTCGATGCCGTCCTTCACGGCCTCGGGCACGCGGTCCCCCCGCAGGAATTCGCGGACCGAAACGCCGCCTTCCCGGCACCGGAGAAACGCGGCCCGTTCCTGAATCCCGCGATCCCGATCCCCCCACGTGACGTCGCCGTTTTCCAGGCCTGCCAGATACCGTTCCAAGTCCCCGCGCATCTCGTCCACGGTGCGGCGCACCAGGAAATGCTCCCGCATGGCATCCCAGTTCCATGCCTCCCGGGCGGCCGCGAACCGGGCGGGATCCGCCAGATATTCCCGGACGACATCGAGGCCCTGCCGCCGCGAGCATTCGTCCAGATCCGGCCCGCCGCCCAAGGCGCGGATCCGCGCGGCCATTTCCTGGATGGCCGCGATGGCCATGGGCAGCAGGTTGACGTTGATGTCCTCCGACCGGAAGTGCCGCGGCAGCTGGTAGGTGTCGCGCCAATTGGCCGCCTCGGCGACGGAAGGGATCAACGCGTCCCAGGTGGTCCGGAACTCATCCCCGTGCTTCTCGATGATTTGCCGCGGGGAAAGGTCCGGGTGCGCCGCGCGCAGTTTTCCCCAGGCCGCGACATACGGCGCCGCGGACTTCAAGACGTAGTTCCAGTTGCGCAGGAGCGTGGCGAGATTCGATTCCGTCCGGCCCAGCACCGGATGGTCGGCCCGCAGCCACCGGCCCAGCTCCGCGTCGTCCAATTCCCGGAACCAATGCGCCGCCGCGGACGGCACCATGTAGGTGGGGTCCAGGACATCGAAAAACGGGTGTTCCGGAACAGTTCCATCCACGATGGTCCGCATGATGCGCCGGGCGCCCTCCAAATTGCCCCGGCCGTATTCGTAAAAATAACTCTCGATGGCGTCAGCGCAGGTCCGGTCGTCGGTCCATTCGTCGGTGACGTTGACGATGCCGTTTTCCGCGATCTCGTTGGCCACGCTTTGGATGCCGGTTTGCTTAGCCTGGGGCGACAGGACCGGCCAAAGGATGCGCAGGGAAATCAGCGTGTCGCGCCCGAAGTAGGAAAGGAAATTCCATGAACCGGCGAGGAACTTTTCCCGGAAGGACAGGAATTCGACGTTTCGGATCGCCTGCGCGAAATGCGCGTCCTTTTCGCGCAATTCCCGGCCCTTTTCGTTGACCAGCTCGGCGAACGGCATGGGCGTCAGCGGTTCGAAATCGACGGACGCGCGGACGATCAGGCGGAGCGGCCCCGGGGTCGCCGGGTCCTTCCGCGACAGGCGCAGGCCGCCCGCGTCGACGCGCACGTCCCCGGCGTCGTCTCCGGCGAATTCCAGCCGGTAGCGATGTTTTCCGTCCAGCGCCCGGCGGGTGAACGCGAGGATGCCCGTGGTGGAATCCCAGATGGGGCCGATGATGTTCCCGCGGTCGGCCAGATCGCCCAAGTCCATCCCCAACCGCGCTTCGATTTCGCGGATTCCGCCGGATTGGAAGAGGTCCTTCAACCGGTTTTCGTTCTTACGGTCGGGGTCGTCGCCGAACCGCGCCATCAGCGTGTGGTTCATGAGAAGGGACGCAACGGGAATGGCGATGTCCTCCCGCGCCGCGGCGAGCGAGAAGGCAATGCCGCGCTGGCCGTCCGCTTCGGCGAACGGCTCGACCTCGCCCGCCAAGGCCCAGCCCGCCGATTGCTCGGTCTCGAATACCAGCGCCGATTTTCCCGCCGGCAGGGCCACCACCAAGCGGCGGCCGTTGGCATTGGCCGGGAATTGAAGATGCGCGGCCACCTTGGTCTTCGCATCCCGCACCAGGATGTTCTCGACATCGCCTTCCACCTTGCGGATCACCAACACCGCCATCGCCGGACTCCTATTCCGTTCAAGATAAATCGTTTTACCCGCAAAAAGATACAGGTCTTGGGCCGATGGAATCAAGCCCCGCCGGACGCCTCAATCCGTCCCCCCTTTCGTGCGTTTCGTTGCCGAACATGCTATTTTCCCCTCCGTGAATCCTGCCCCCGAACTCAACCTCGGCCCGCAACCCATCGGCCAAATCTTGGTCGAACTCCATCTCAAGACGGGCGATCTGGTCGATGCCTCCACCGAGTTCATCACCCGCAAAATGGTTGTTCGCGCCTGCAAGGGCCGGCGGCTCACCCCGAACGTGAAAGGCAAGATCCTGCGCGCCCTGAACCGGGCCACCGGAAACATCTATGCGCTTTCGGATCTCTTCGATTATTGAGCGGCCGATTTCGCCGCGATGGGCGTGGCGCACCGTTCCGGCCGACTGAAGTATTCCACAAAATAATCCGCCGTTCCGGCGTCGCGCACAACCACGCAGGTTTCGTTGCGATTCTCAATCGCGTCCTTGCCCCAGTTGACGGAGCCGATCACCACGGCATCATCCGCAACGATCGCCTTGGCGTGGGTGGTGATTTTCTCCGGATCGTCGAACACGGCCACGCCCGCTTCGGCCAGATATTCCTTAGCGGGCATGTTGACCTTGTTCAGCAACCGGTTGTAGTCGCTGAGATCGACGACCACCGCCACGTCCACGCCGCGAGTACAGGCGGCGACCAACGCCTCCACGAGTTGGTTCACCTTGCCGCCGGCGTATTTCGGCGAATAGCTGATGCCGTACATGACGACCCGGATCCGCTGCGTGGCGGCGTTGAACAATCCCAGGACTTCCGGAAAATACTCGCGGTTCACGAGGGTTTGCACCGTGCCCGACACGACGGGAAGCAGGTCCGGCTCCGCGGCGCTGTCCACCCACAGCGCAGCGGCGTAGCGGGTGAAATATTCGGCCAAGACCGGATCATCCAGCCGGACGTTGGTCTCGTTGTTGTTGGCCATGGAGTTGCCGGTCCAGTTGGTGGAACCCAGCAGGACGACGCGGCCATCCACGATCACCAGCTTGCTGTGGGTCATCTTGACGGGCGTATCGAGTTGCATGTCCGCGCCCAGGGCGCGCAACCGCGCCACGGCGGCGGCATTGAAATCGACGCCATCGTCCAGCAGCCCCCGCACGCGCACTCCGCGCTTCACGGCGGCGGCCAGCGCCGCCGCAATGGCCCGCACGACCCGGTCGTCGTGGCACTCCAGCTGCACGAATTCGATGGCATTCGTCGCGCCCGCGATCATATCGAGAACCGCGGGCAGGTACTCGCGGTCCACCACCGGCCGCACCGTGTCCACCACCCCGGTGGCCGCCGCCGCGCCACACGACAATAACCCCAAGACCAGTCCGGGGAATATCCGGACGTTCATGGCGCGCGACGGCCGGCCCCGCCCCCATCCACCGCGCGCGGGAAACGGTCGGCTGCCGGCCCCGGCTTCACGGCGCCGGCGCGCCGGTTTTCCGCATCGCCACGCGGACTTTGGTGAGCCCGAAACTCTCCAGCCGCACCCGTTGACGAGGCCCGCCGGAATCGATCACCGCGCCGGGATTGGCGGCGAGCACTTCGTAGCCGGGGGGCAGCAGCACCTCGATGCGCGGAATGTTGGTCAGGCGGTCGAAGACCAAGGTGCCGTCCGGATTCGCGGAGTAGGAAGCCGGATGGATGAAGGTTTTCTCCAGCACGTAGCGGTCCAGGCCGCATTCCTGGATTTCCGGATTGGCCACGGCCACTCCGGAATAAGAACCCTGGACGACGAATTGCGCCTTGAGATCCTGGTCGGTCACGCCGTCGTAGGCGTCGTAGGATTCGATGACGGTGTCGGGCGCGGAGGCCATGATTTGGAACGTCGCGCAGGGATACAGAATCGCGAGATGGAAGCGGCCCGGTTCGGGCGGCAGGTTGTATTGGACCAGCGGATGCGCCGCGAGGGCCTGGCGGGCGACGACCTGCATCATGCCGCGGCATCCTTCCCGCGCAAAGCCGCCGGCGAGTTGCAACTCGTCGGGCCGCGCGGCGCGAATTTCGTTTCCGGGCCCCATCTCCCGGCCCGCGACGACCGTCCCATTGCCGTCGAACACATTGCCCGTCAACTCGACGGCGGCTCCGTTCAGCACGGCCACCGCGGTGTCGTTGCTTTGGAACACGTTGGCCGACAGAACGGGGGCCTCCGGCCCTTGGATCAAAACGCCGGTCCGGTTGTTGCGGATCACGTTGCGGTTGACGTAGGGATTGGATTCAAAGCACGCAATGCCCGTGGCCGCGGGGCCGGCCGCAATCACGTTGTTCACGAGGCAGGCGGAGCCGCCGTCCAGCCGAATGCCTTGGTGGACGATTCCGGACACTTCGCACCCGAAGACGCCGATGAAGCCCTTTTGGCTGCGGATGCCGATTTGCCCGTTCCGGACGGAACAGCCGACGATTGCGGCGTTGTGGCCCATGAAGACGACGGTGCCGGCCCCGCCGCCATCCAGAATGGTTTGGCCGGCGCCGGCACCGATCAGAGCGAACCCCTCGGGTACCACGATGGTCTCGGCATATTCGCCGGCAGGCAGTTCCAAAACGCCGCGGCCGGCGGCGGCTTGGATCGCATCCTGGACCGGGCCGGCCAGAACGGCCGGAACAAAAACCGCGAGCGCCAGAGCGGCCAGCCAAAAGCGTGTTTTCATGATCGTCCCTTTCATGATGGCTATTGTCGACCCACCGTGAATCCTGTCAAGCCTATTGGGGCGGCTGGCGCGCCGCCGCGCCGGAATCCGCCGGCCGCTTTGCCCGCCAACCGGATGCGCCGACCGACCGACGCTTGCACCGGCCGGGCGGAGTGCGCTACTGTTTGCCCAGCCCCGATGAAGATCGATTCGCAGACCGCATTTGGAACGCGCGCATGCCCCGGTTGCGCCGTGGAGGTGCCGGCCAACGAGAACCGTTGCCCCATTTGCGGCTACGAGTTTCCCGGCCGGGGCCCCCTCCAGCGCCAACTGATCTGGATCGTCGTCCTGCTGCTGGGGCTATTGCTGATTCCGCTGTGGCTGGCGTTGCGCTGAGCTTCGCGGCGAATTGACGCCCCCCGCCGGAAGGGCTATTCTCCGCACGCTGATTCCGGCTTGGCCCGCAGCGCCAACGACCGGAGTCCGGCCACACCAACAACGGAGCCACCAACCATGTTCGCCAGCACGAAAACGCGGATCCGGGACTTCCTGTACGGCATCGTCGACGAGGCCAACCGCGACCAGGCGACGGCCCAGAAGAGCCACCCCGCCACGAAAGTCGCCTTGCGGCAGTTGTTCAATTTCTACCAGGCGCAAGTCCGGGCGGGGAACCGTTTCGCCCTGGCCGATACCGGATTCCGGCTGTTTTCCCAGTTCGAAGAAGACGGCCTGCTCCTGTATCTCTTCGCCGCCATCGGCGTGGAGCGCCACCGCTTCGTCGACATCGGTTCCGCCGACGGCATCAACAGCAACTGCGCGAACCTGGCGGTGAATTTCGGCTGGCACGGGCTGTTCATCGAAGGCGAGCCCGGAAAGGTCGCGCGCGGACGGGCCTATTACGCCAAGCATCCCGACACGTTCGTGTACCCGCCCACCTTCGTCCAGGCCATCGTGCAGCGCGAAAACGTCAACGAGCTGATCCGGGGCGCCGGGGTGAGCGGCGTGGTCGACCTGCTGTCCATCGACATCGACGGCAACGACTACTGGGTGTGGGAAGCCTTGGACGCGATCGCGCCCCGCGTGGTCATCGTCGAGACCAACGTGGCTTTTGGCCGGCGCAGCATCGTCGTGCCCTACGAAAAGAATCTGTTTGCGGCCGGCATCCCTGCGTCCTGCCTCGGGGCCTCGCCCGTGGCCATGGCGAAACTCGCCGCGCGCAAAAGCTATCGGCTCGTGGGCGCCTGCCGCTACGGCATCAACCTGATCTTCGTCCGGAACGGCGTCGCGGAAGACGTCGTGCCCGCCGTGTCCGTGGATACGGTTTTCGACCATCCGCGCATGGCGGAACGCGAACGCTTTTTCGAGACGATCAAAGACCGGCAATACGAGACGGTCTGAACACGGCGGAAGGCGCGGCAAAAAAGCCTCCCGGACCGCAATCCGGGAGGCCAAAATGCGTGATCCGCCGCACCCCGTAGCCGGGATGCTTCTTCTTCACCGCCACGATCTCCTGCTTCACCAGCGGCGGCAACTTCGACTTGGCCGGCTTGCGGGATCGGCTAAAAGGAGCTTCCAAACCCGCTCGACCGTGCTCCTGATACTGTCGAACCCAGCCGCGGACGCTATCCGGACAAGCCCCGACTTCCTGCGCCACCAACTTCAGATCGAAGCCTTCCTCCAAGTGCAGCTTCACTGCCCGAAGTCTGATCTCCGCCGAATAACTGTGACATTTTGGCCGGCGCGACGCCCCCCGGGGGGCGTTTGGTCTTCTCCCTCTTCCTCGTTTCCTTCGCTTACATGGTAACACTCCCTTCCTTCGGAAGTGTTACCCCTTTTTCCCCTCAATCTGGCCTCACCCGCTGGTTGCTAGGACAAGGATTCAGAATGGGGGGGTGCGCCTGGAGGCGCAGTATTCAGTATTCAGGATTCAGAAGGGTTTCGATCCGCATTCTGAATTCTGAATCCTGAATTCTGAATTCTAGGTTTTGGCGGCCAGGGCCGCCAAAACCTTTTCCGGCGTTACGGGGATTTCGTGGAATTCGAGGCCGGTGGCGTCTTGGATGGCGTTGAGGACGGCGGGGGCGACGCCGACGACGGGGTGTTCGCCGATGCCGCGGGCGCCGAAGGGGCCGATTTCGCCGGGGTTTTCGACGCATTCGATGGTTTGCTTTGCGGGGGCGTCTTTGATGTTGGGGAAGCGGTACTTGCCGAAGGAGGGATTCAGGATCTTGCCGTCGGCGTCGTACTTGATTTCTTCGTGGAGGGAGGCGCCGAGGCCGATCATGACGCCGCCGGCGATTTGTCCGCGGATCTGCTTGGGGTTGATGACGGTGCCGACGTCGAAGGACGACGCGAAGTGATCGACGAGGATTTTGCCGGTTTTCTTTTCGATGCGGATCTGGCAGGCCTGGGCGCCGAAGGTGTATTCGACGCCGAGTCCGCCGCGTCCGTCGGCGTCGGGGTTGGAGTAGCGCGGGAGGCGGGCGTCGGAGGTGACTTGG
>JAKLIL010000076.1 GCA_022709625.1 Verrucomicrobiota bacterium | reverse complement strand
GCGCCGGGGCAAGGCGTGCGTCCATCTCGTCTTTCCGGAGTGGGCGGTGGACATGTTGCCGCCGTATCTGGTGCACCGGGCCTACCACGTCGTGGCCGGCATCGAGGCGGCGCCGGCGGAGCGCCGACTCCGCGCGTTGCGGTTGCTGGGCGACATGGGCGCGGCGCTGGTGCGCGGCCAGGAACTGGATTTGACGGCGCCGGCGGCGCCCGTGGCCGAAGCCGCCTTGCTGGAAAACTACGCGCTGAAAAGCGGTTCGCTGTTCGCCGGCGCGCTGGCCGCCGGCGCGCTGCTGTGCGGAGCGGAGGAGGGCGAGGCCGACGCGCTGCGCGAGGCCGGCATCCGCTTGGGGCAGGCGTTCCAAATTCTCGACGACGTCGCGGACGGTCCGGAGGAGGACAGCGACTACAAGGAAGCGGGCCGCTTCACGGCGTATTCGCTGTGGGGGCCGGACGCGGCGCGCCGCCGGGCAATGGATTTGTTGGCGAACGCCCGGCGGTTGTTCGACCGGCTGGGTTCCCGCGCCGACCGGATCCGCGAGGTCTTGGCGGAACTCCAAGGACCGGTTGCCGGATAGTTGGCCGGGAACGGGCAGGCCTAGACAAAATGACGCAGGCCGACTGGGTATTTTTGGCGCAAACAGGGCTGAATTTGATCGGTTCAGCGGGCTTTTTGGGGCATTTCGTCGGAAAAAAAGCCGGGCGGTAGGCTTCGGCGCAGGCCTTGGCATGCCGTCTGCTTTAAGGGAAACATATGCCCATGAGGTGGGTCTGGACGTCCAATAACAGCAGGGAGAAACCATGATCAAGGTGGAGCATTTGGTGAAGAAGTTCGGTCTGCGCACGGCCGTGGACGACATTTCGTTCACCGTGGAGAAAGGTACGGTGCTGGGCTTTCTGGGTCCGAACGGGGCCGGGAAGACCACGACCATCCGGATGATCGCCGGCTATCTGCCGCCGACGTCGGGCGCGGTGACGGTCAACGGCATCGACGTGGGCGCCGACCCGGTGGGTGCGCAAAAGCAGATCGGCTACATGCCGGAAAACACGCCGCTGTACGACGAGATGACGGTGCAGGCGTTCCTGCGCTTCATGGCCGAAATCCGCGGTTTTTCCGGAAAGGAACGCGACCGCCGCGCGGCGGCGATGCTGGACGTCTGCATGCTGGGGTCCGTGCGCCACCAGCCCATCGAGACGCTGTCGAAGGGCTACCGCCGCCGGACCTGCCTGGCGCAAACCCTGATCCACGATCCGCCGGTACTGCTGCTGGACGAGCCGACGGAAGGCCTGGATCCCAACCAGAAGCAGGTCGTCCGCGACATGATCGTCCGCATGGCGCCGGAAAAAATCATCATGATGTCCACCCACGTGCTCGAAGAGGTCGAGGCGATTTGCTCGCGGGTCATGATCATCAGCGAAGGCCGCCTCAAGGCCGACAGCCATCCCGCCGAGCTGAAGAAACGCAGCGACGGTTTCAATACGCTGACCATCGAAGTGCTGGCGCCGGCCGAGCCGGCGGTGGCCGCCTTCGGCCGAATTCCGGACGTGGCGCAGGTGGTGCGCGTGGCCGGGACGGCTGAAAAGCAGGTCCTGCGGCTCGTGCCGCGGGACAAGCAGTCGCTGGCGGTGCGCGCCATCGAAACGGCGGCCGAGAACCGCTGGCTGGTCACCGAACTGCGCTCGGAGCCGGGGCGGCTGGACGACGTGTTCCGCCAAATCACCACCACGGCCGACGTGGTGAAGAAATCCGCCTAGGGGAAAGGAGCAAACGGCCATGGACATGATTTCCCGCAGCTGGGCGATCGCGAAGCGCGAGTGGAGCAGTTATTTCAATTCGCCGGTCGCCTACATCTTCATCATCATCTTCCTCGCCCTCGCCGGGTTCTTCACGTTCTCGGTGAGCGGGTTCTACGAGGCCGGCCAGGCGGACCTGCGCGGCTTTTTCTTCTGGCACCCGTGGCTCTACCTGATCCTGGTGCCGGCGGTGGCGATGCGCCTGTGGTCGGAGGAGCGCCGGCAGGGGACGATCGAACTGCTGTTCACGACGTCCGTCACGCCGGCGCAGGCCATCGTCGGCAAGATGGTCGCGGCGTGGGCCTTCCTGGGCCTGGCGCTGCTGCTGACATTCCCCGTGCCGCTGACGGCGGCGTGGCTGGGCCAGCCGGACTGGGGCGTGATCGTGTCCGGCTATCTCGCCAGCCTGCTGCTGGCGGGGGCCTATCTGGCGGTGGGCATGTTCACGTCGGCGCTGACCCGCAACCAGGTCATCAGCTTCGCGCTCGCGGTGGTGCTGGGGCTTTTCCTGATCCTGGCGGGCTTCCAGCCGGTTACGGAACTGCTGTCGCAATGGGCGCCCGGCTGGCTGGTGGACGGCGTGGCCGCGTTCAGCTTCATGCCGCACTACGAGGCGATGCAGCGGGGCGTGCTGGACGCGCGGGATTTCATCTATTTCGCCAGCGTGACGGGGTTCATGCTGTTTCTGACCCAGCTGGTGCTGGACAACCGGACGGGCCGCTGAGCGCGGCCCCAATACTGCAACGAGGTGGCGCGAATGAAAAAGACGACGTCGAAGCGGTTTGCCGGCCTGGCCGGCGTATTGATCGTGCTGGGCATCCTGATCGCGGCGAACGCCTTGTTCGCCGGCGTGCGCTGGCGCAAGGACTTGACGGCCGAGCGGCTCTACACGCTCGCGCCGGGCACGGTGGACATGCTGCGGGGCCTCGAACGCCCCGTCACGCTGAAATTCTATTTCTCCAAGAGCAACCCGAACCTGCCGGGGCCGCTGAAGAACTATGTGCAGCGCACCCTGGATTTCCTGCGCGAAGTGGCCGGCCGCAGCGGCGGCAAGGTCGCGCTGGAAATCTGGGATCCCAAGCCCGATTCCGACGCCGAGGAATGGGCGCAGCGCTACGGCCTGACGCCGCAATCCACCGGCGGACTGGGCATGTTGCCGGATCTCTATCTGGGCCTGGTGGCCGTGTCGGGCACCAAGGAGGCCTCCATCCCGTTCCTGGATCCAACGGCCGAGTCGCAAATGGAATACCTGGTGGCGCGCCTGGTGCAGGAAGTCGTCCGCGCCCAGCGTCCGCGGATCGGCATCATGGGCGCCTTGCCGGTGCTGGCCGAGCCGGCCTCGCCGTTCATGCCCCCGACCCAGCGCACCCAGGACTGGCTGTTCGTCACCGAACTGAAGAAGCAGTACGAAGTGGTGCCGGTGCCGCTGGACGCCGAAGAAATTCCGGCGGGCGTTGACACGCTGCTGCTGATCCATCCGAAGGAAATCAAGGACCGGGCACTGTTCGCGGTCGACCAGTTCCTGCTGAAGGGCGGCCGCGTGGCGGCGTTCGTGGATCCGATGTGCATTTCCGACAAGGAAGAAGGGGAACCGATGGGCATGCCCTCGCTGTCCTCGGACATCAACCGGCTCTCCCGCGCATGGGGCGTCACGGTGGAAACCGCCCGGGTCGTGGCGGATCTGGCCGCCGCTACGCCGATCAATCTCGGCGATGGCCGCGCCGAACGCCTGCCGACCTGGCTGTCGCTGCGGGCCGGCCAGAACCTCGACCGCGAGGAAATCGTTACCGGCTCGCTGGAAAGCCTGATGCTGCCCTTCCCGGGCGCCATCGTCGGCTCCCCGGCGGAAGGGCTGGAGATGAAGACGCTGGCCTTCGCGTCGAGCAACGCCGTGACGGTGGATGCGTTCCAGGCGCGGAATCCGGCGGACCTCAATACCCGGTCCGGCCAGGCCGCGCCCGCCGCCGCGCTGGCGGTGCGGATTTCCGGCCGCTTCCCGACGGCCTTTCCCGACGGGCAGCCGCGCGCGGAAGGCGCGACCAACGAGACGCCCGTCGCCACGAACGCCTGGCTGAAGACCGCCGAGAAGGACGGCGTCGTGCTGCTCGTGGCCGACGCCGACCTGTTGGCCAACGACTACTCCGCGCGGGCCATCAACATCTTCGGGCAGACCTTGTACCAGCCGTTCAACGACAACCTGAACTTCACCCTCAACCTGGCCGAGCAGCTCTCGGGCGATCCCGCGCTGATCGGGCTGCGTGGCCGCGGCCAGTTCAACCATCCCTTCGACCGCGTGCTCGCGCTGGAGCAGGCCGCGCAGGAGCAGTGGCAGGAAGAGGAGGAGAAACTCCAGTCCAAGCTGCAGCAGGCCCAGCAGCGGCTCAACGAACTGCAATCGGCCAAGAGCGACGACCAGCAACTGGTCCTAAGCCCCGCCCAGAAGACCGAACTGGAAAAATTCCGCAAGGAGCGGTTCGAGACCCAGCGGCAGCTCAAGGAAGTCCGGAAGAATCTGCGGCACAGCATCGAGAAGCTGGGCCTGACGTTGAAGGTGCTGAATCTGGCCGCGGTGCCCCTGCTGGTGGCCGCGTTCGGAATCGGATTGGGCTGGCGGCGGCGGAAACGCGCCGCGGCGTGAACGGAAGGGAGTCGCGATATGTCCAGGAAAACGTTGTTGATGTTGGCGGTCGTGCTGGCCGCGTTGCTCGGCGCGCTCTGGCTGTCGAAGCGCGAGGCGCCCGCGGCGGGCGAGGAAGCCGCGGCCAAGCCCGGCAAACTGCTCGCCGCCGTCGATCTGGCTTCCGTCGTCCGGATGACCATTAGCGACCATGCGGCCACCACGCATTTGGCGCAGGCAGAGGGCGTCTGGCGCGTGCAGGAGCAGGGCGATTATCCCGCCGATCTGGAACGGCTGCGCAACTTGATGCGGATGCTCGACGAAGCCGAGGAAGGCCAGGTGGCGGACGCGGGCGCGGACCGCTTGGCGGAATACGGCCTCATGGCGGATGAAACCAATGCACCGGTGCAAATCGCGCTGGAAACCGGCCAAGGCACCACGGTGCTGGCCCTCGGCAAGACCCGGGAACCCCAGCGGAACGAACAGCAGTTCTGGGGGCCGCCGGCCGGCCGCTACGTACGCGTGGACGAAGGGCCGGTACGGCTGCTGAAGGACGATGTCTCGCTGGCGCAGGCCGATTCGGCCCTGTGGTGGGAGCGGAAATTGCTGGAAGTGCCGGCCGATGCCATCCAGCAGGTCGCGGTGACGTTGCCGCAGGAATCCTATTCCGTCCAACGCGATACCAACGGCCTGTTCCGCTTGGCCGAGACCGGCGAAGAAACGGACCTGGCCGCCGCCAGCCGCCTGTTTGGCGCGCTGCGCAACCTGCGCGCCGACCGGTTTCTGACCAACGAAGTGGCGGCGTCGTGGTTTACCAACGCCTCCGGCTACAAGGCCACCACGACCAACGGCGCATCCTTGGAAATCCGCATCGGCGAATCCCAGGCCGACATGGAGGGAGGCCGCCCCGTGCAGATCCAGATCGCGGCCGCTGGCGGCGAGGCCTCCGCCTTGCCGCCGGAATTCGCCGCGTTGGAGAAAAAGCTCAATGGCCGAACCTATCTAGTCCCATCGTACATGACGGAGTCGCTCGCCTTGGCGAAAGAGACCGTGGTGAAAAAGCCCGCGCCGCCGGCGGAGTCACCCGCCGCGCCGCCGGCCGAACCGGAGGCCGAGGTTACTGCCCCTCCCGAAGTTGAACCGGCTATCGTTCCTGCCGAGGAGCCGGTAGCCGCTCCGGCCAGCGAATCGGCGGAAACGCCCAGCGAACCGCCGCCGCCGCCGCCGGTTCCCGCCGCGGACTGAGTCCGGCAGCCCGGGCCCCACCGCTCAACCGGCAGTTTCCGCTTCGACCCCGGCCGGCAGTTTGGGGTGGTATTGCCGCTCGTGGCGGTCGGACCGGAATTTGACATAGGTGCGCAGCGCGAGATTGCCGGCCAAACCCACCGCCACGCCGATGGTACCGGCCTTCAGCAGTACCCAGGCCACCGTTCCCGTGGCAAGCAGCGCCACCAAACCGCCCGCGAACCAACTGAAGACGACCCAAATGGCGCGTCCGATTTTCAGATCCGCATCGCCGCGCGACATGGTGCGGTCGCCCATGCCGGTGGCGACCACGGCCGCGAAGGTGACGTAGGTCGTCGAAACCGGGAACCCGTTGCTGGAGGCAAATGCGATTACGCTGGCGCTGACCGACATGATGACGGCGGCCCGCAGGGGATCGAAGTGGACGCGCTTGCCCGTCTCGGTGCGATGGGGCGGGGGCGCAAGATCGGGGCCTGCCGGGCGCAGGCGCAGCAGGCGCCGGGCCAGGGCCTTGCACCAGTTGGGCGCGTAGAGGGCAATGTGGTCGTACTGGCTGCCGGTGTTCACCGCGGCCCGCGTGACCCGCTGGGCGCTGCGGGTGGTCATGCCCACGACCAGCAGCGCGCCGCAGCCCGCCAAAAGCCAAACGGGAATGGACATCTTCGTGGCTTCCGCCGTGCCGACGTCGGCGTGCTTCCACAGCCAAAACGCGGACAGCCCCGGCGAGGCTCCGTTGGCCAGGTCGTTTTGGCCGAACGCGAAGGCCAGGCACATCATGCCGAGAATCGCCAGCAGGCTGAACAGCCGTTTGGTCAGGCGTTCCTGGAAGATCGTGGCCAGCACGTGGACCAGCAAGGTGGTCGCGCCCCAGGCCACGATCAGGAATCCGAACATCCCGATGCGTTCCACGAATTGGGTGCGGAACGCGGCGATGCAGGGCACGGATTTCATGCCTTTCAGGATCATGAACCACGCCAGCCAGGTAAGCATCAATCCCGCGATCCACGGGCCGTGCAGTAGCACCCGCAGGTGGTCGGTATGTTCGTCCTGGATGGCCGCGCGGAACATCCGCTGCACGAGGAATCCGGCGATGCCGGTCAGGACCACGGAGACGACGATGGCGTTGAGCACCGACGCCACCTTGTCCCAATGGACGAAGCCGAGCCCGAGCGAGACACCGATGGCGCCGCCCACCAGTTCGAAAATCAGCGAGGCGGTGGTGCTGACCGGCATGCCGTAGGCGGAATAGGCGTGCAGCAGGGCCGTATCCACGATGTAGACCGCGACATAGACGACCATTGCCTGCACGAGCTGAAGCTGGCCGGGTTCGAAAATCCCCTTGCGCGCGGTTTCCATGACGGGGGAGGCGAACATCGCGCCCAGAAGAACCGCCAAGCCCGCCAGCCAGACCGCCGTCCGGTGGCTCATTACGCGGGCGCCAAACACGCCGTTGATCAGGTTGGCCGCGTCGTTCTTGCCGACCTCGATGCAGTCCCAAGCCAACATGATCACGGCGACGCCCATCAGCATGGTTGTGAAATCCGGCATGTCCTCTCCTTGGTCAAAGACGGGTGGTGGATTGCGCCGACACGATAGGGGGGTTCAGTGTTGCAAGCAAGCTGAAAGTAAAACGATTTACCTCGCGGTGGGAGCGGGATCGAGGGCTGAGGAGCGAAGCGGAATTCCAAAAAAATTGTACTCCCGGCCCCGTCGGGTTATCCTTTCGGCCATGAACGGCAAGGCGGCCATGGTCATGACGACGTT
>JAKLIL010000075.1 GCA_022709625.1 Verrucomicrobiota bacterium | reverse complement strand
CGGCCGCCGCGGCTCCCGCCGCGCCGGTCGCTGCCCCGGCGGAACCGGCGCCCAGCGAGGCGCCGCCGGCGGTCCCGGAACCGAGTCCCGCGGAGATGCCGACGGCGCCGGAACCCGCGGTCGCCCCGTAACGGCAAGGCGCCATCTCGCGCGGCGGAGCATCCCATGGCGAAAACCCTCACCAACGAACGCAACCTGCTCCAGCGGCAGGAATCCATCGAACGCGAATTGCGGTTCATGAACTCGATTCGCGCCGCCGAATGGGGCTTGGCGGTCCTGTTCCTGATCGTCGGCATCTTTTGGCGTCCGGCCCTCGGCATCGGCGGCGTCCTGGGGTTCCTGGCCCTGGGCCACGAAGCCCGCCGCCGCGAGCAGATGCAGGACCAGGCCGATACCGCCAGCCTGCGCGAAGCCAAGGAAACGGTCGCCCGCCTGCTGGATCATAGGCTGGCCAACGACCATTACGTCCTGAACGATCTGCGCCTCAAGGTCGGCCGCGAGAAGTGCTGGATCGACCATCTGGTTGTCGCGCCTTCCGGCATGTTCGTCATCAACACCCTCAACTGGGAAGGCCGCATCGTGGGCGATACCTCCAAGAAGGCCTATACCTGGAAAATCCGCGCCCCGGACGGCAAGATCCGGCCCGCGCGCAATCCCATTGGCCGGGCCCTGCGGGAACGGCGCATCCTGTGCAATTGGCTCAAGGGCACCAATCTGATCTGGGAGCGCGTGTGTCCCCTCGTCGTCCTGGCGCATCCCAACGCGGAAATCCAGGTCACCAACGCCGAACGCCGCGTTTTCACCCCGGAACAGACCGTGACCTTCATCAACGATTTCTGCTTCGAGAAGCCTGTCCTGTCCGGCGCCGAAGTCGAAAAACTCGCCACCGGCCTGAACGCGCACGCGGGCGAAGGCTGACGACCCGCCGACGCCGGAGCGTCCCGCATGGCCAAAATCCTGCGCAACGAAACCAGCCTTCGGCATCGGCAAGAGGCCATCCGCCGCGAACTGGCCTCGCGGCAAATCTTGCGTTTGGTCGTCTGGGGAACCGTCCTTGCCATCGCGGCGTGGGGAACCGTGGCGACAATCCGGAGCGGAAGTTTCGTCGGCATCGTCCTCGGCGGCGTCGCCATCTTCCTGGCCGTCGGCTACGAAGTCCACCTCCGCGAAATCGCCCGCGAAAGCCATTTCATCGAAGGCGGCCGCCGCGGCGAAGCGAAAATGGCCGACATCCTCGCCGAACAGCTCGCCGACGACCACGTCATTCTCAACGACCTCGAACTGCGCGTCGCCCACGAACGCGCCCAGATCGACCACCTCGTGATCGCCCCTTCCGGCATCTATGTGATCGAGTCCAAATTCTGGGCCGGCACATTCTCCGGCGACGTCCACGACGCCCAATGGACCCAAACGAAATCCAACGGCACCGTCCGGCACATGAAAAGTCCGGTCCAGCAGTGCGAGCGCCAGCGCCGCATGTTCATCACGCTGCTGGCCGCGAAAGTGCCCGAAGACCGCATCCACGCCCTCGCGGTCTTCACCCATCCCGGCGTGAATTTGCGGATCCCCAACGCCAAGAACCGCGTCTTTACCGTGCGCGACGCCGTGCGCTACATCAACGACCGCTGCTTCGAGCCCCCCGTCCTCACCGCCGCCGAAGTCGGCGAACTGGCCGAACAAATCATCCGCGGCCAGGCCTGAACGCCGCCGGAAGCGGCGAACGGCCGGCTCACGCGAGGCGGGCGGCCAACACGCGGTCGGCCATCCAACGAATGGCGCCGGCCCGGCGGGCGACGAGATCGGCGGCGGCCCGGCCCAGGCGCTCGCGTTCGGCCGCGTCGTCGAGCAGCCGCACCATCGTCCGCCGCAGGTCGTCCGCATCCCGCGCCTGGGCGAAAGCGCCGGCGGCGCGGAAATCCTGCTCGATCGCCGCGAAATTTTCCAGATGCGGGCCCACCACGATCGGCCGGCCGTCCCGGGCGGGTTCGATGGGATTCTGGCCGCCCGTTTGCGTCAAGCTCTTGCCCACGAACACGAGGTCGGCGGCGGCGTAGAAGCCGCGCAATTCGCCGGTGGTGTCCACGAGCAGCACGTCGGGCCGCCGCGCGGGAGGCGGCGCCTCGTCGGGCCAGAGGCTGCGCTGGACGACGTCCAGGCCGCGCGCGCCGATTTCCTCGAGAACCGCGGCGCGGCGTTCCGCGTGGCGGGGCACCAGCACCAGCAGCAGGCCCGGATGGGCCGCGCGGGCCACGCGGACGAGATCGAGCAAGACCGTCTCTTCGCCGGCCCACGTCGATCCGCCCACCAGCACCGGTTCGCCCGGCCGGACGCCCAACTTGGCCAGCGCGGCCCGGGCGCGGGCGACGGCGGCCGGCGGCGTGGGACCGATATCGTACTTGGCGCTGCCCGCGATTTCCATCCGGTCCGCCGGCGCGCCCAGCGCCAGCAGCCGGTCGCGATCGGCGGCGCTCTGCACGCAGAACCATTGGATCTGCGGCAGCAGCCGGCGCGTGAGAAACCGGATTTTCCGGTATCCGCGGAACGAACGCGCCGAGATGCGCCCGTTGATCACGACGGTCGGCACGCCTTGCCGGCGGGCGTAGCGGATCAGGTTGGGCCAGATTTCGTTTTCCACCAGGACAACCGCCGCGGGCCGGATGCGCCGCAGCACGCGGGCCATGATCCCCGGCAGGTCCAAGGGAAAATAGAGCGCGACGTCGGGCGCCTGGATTTGCTGCCGCGCCAAGGCGTGGCCGGTGGAGGTGTTCGTGGTCACCACGAAGCGGACGGCGGGGTCGCGCCGGCGCACTTCCTCCATGAAGGACCGGGCCACGCCCAGTTCGCCGACGCTGACGGCCTGGATCCAGATGGGGCGGCCGGGCGCGGCCAGCCGTGCGGCCACGGCCGCGTCGTAGCGCCCCCAGCGCTGGGCGAAATCCCGTGCGTAGCCGCCCCGCCGCCGCATCCGCCAGAGAAATCGCGGCAGCAGCAGGAGGAATGCGAACGGAAAGACCAGATTGTACAGCCACCATATCACGGGGCCAGGACCTTGTTCATCTGCAGCACGGGCAGCAGCACCGCCAGCGCGATCAAGGTCACGAAGAGGCCGACGGCCAAGGTCAGCCCGATCTCGAGCATCGTCATGCCGCGGGAGGCCAGCCGGTCCCAGTTCTGCTGGAAGCGCTGGGCGGCGTGGTCGAGCAAGCCCGCCAAATCGCCGCCCGCCTCGCCGGCCTGCACCCAGGCGGCCAAGGAGGGATGCAGCGGCTGGATGCCGCGGATCACCTCGACCAGCGGCTTGCCCTGCCCCATGGCTTCGGTTTCCCGGCGCGCGCAGTCGGCCAGCCACGCGCTGCCCGAGGCCCGGCCCGCCAGCGGCACGCTTTCGATCAAACCGACGCCCCGTTCGAGCAGCAGCCCCAGCACGCGCACGAACCGCAGGCTCGCCAGGTTGCGCCAGCCGCCGCCCACCAGCGGGAGCGCAAACAGGCGCCGATCCAGGCGGATGCGCAGTTCGCCGTCGGTGCGGAGGCGCCGCCGCAGCCAGACTCCGCCGGCCGCACCGCCGGCCGCGAGGGCCAGCAGTCCCAACCCGACCGCGCGGCCGCCCGCCAGCATGGCCCGGGTCAGCCAGGGCAAATCCAGATGCGATTCGGCAAAGAGATTCCGCACCATCGGCAGCAGGAACGTCAGGACCAAGCCCCCGATCACCACGGCCAAGGAGACGACGATGGCGGGATACAGCATGGCCGTCGCGAGTTTCTCGCGCAGTTTTTCCTGTTCTTCGAGAAACGCGGCGAGGCGGGCCAGCGCGGAATCCATGCCGCCGGTGCGTTCGCCCACTTCCATCGCGGCTTGCTCGAAGGCGGTGACCTGGGAAGCGCCCGCGGCCAAGGCGGCGCTGAGCGACCGGCCTTCCCGCACGGCGTCGCGCACGGCCGCCAGCGTCCGCCGCGCCCGATCGAGTTCAGGGGCCTGCAGGATCGCGTCGAGCGCAGGCACGAGGGCGACGCCGGACCCCAACAGCGCCGCCAACTCGCGGTAGAACATCGTGCGGATTTCGGCCGGAAACGCCGCCCGACCTCCGACCGGCGCGCCGGCGGCCTGCAGGCTCTCCGGCAGGATGCCGCGCGCAGCCAAGCGCTGGCGCGCCTCTTTCGGATCCGCGGCCTCGATCAGGCCGCTTTGCACGCGGCCCGCGCCGTCGTAGCCTTTGTAAGCGAAGGTCGGCATCGGACCCCGGCATCCCTAGGCGCGCCGAACGCCTACGGCGCGCAACACTTCGGCCGCGGTCGTGACGCCGGCCAGAATCTTGTCCAAGCCGTCGGCGAGCATTTCGCGGAAACCGGCGGCGAGGGCCAGGCGGCGGAATTCCGCCGGCGGTGCGGCGGTGCGGATAGCCTCGGCAATCGCCGGCCCGACCGCCAGCAATTCGTGGATGCCGGTGCGGCCCTTGTAGCCGCCCAGGCAGTCGGGACAGCCCGCCGGCTCTGCTTCCCAGACGCGGCGACCGGCCAAGGCGGGCTGCCCCAGCGCCGCGGCCTCCGCGGCCGGGAGTCCGGTTTCGCGCCGGCAGGCGGGACACAGGCAGCGCACCAGGCGCTGGGCCAGGACCGCGCGCGTCGTGGAGGCGAGCAGATACGGCGGAATGCCCATGTCCACCATGCGGGTGACGGCGCCGGGCGCATCGTTGGTATGGAGGGTCGTGAAAACCAGATGGCCGGTTAGCGAGGCCCGGACGACGATTTCCGCGGTTTCAAGGTCGCGCGTTTCGCCCACGAGGATCACGTCGGGATCCTGGCGCATGACGTGCCGCAGGCCGCGCGCGAACGTCAGGTCGATCTTTGGATGCACCTGGATCTGGCCGATGTTCGGCAACTGGTACTCGATGGGGTCCTCGATGGTCAGCACGTTGAGGTGCGCCGTGTCGAGTTCCCGCAAGGCGGCGTAGAGCGTGGTGGTCTTGCCGCAGCCCGTCGGGCCCGTGACGAACACGATGCCGTGGGGTTCGCGCAGTACCGCGCGGAACTGCTCCAGCATGGCGGGCGGCATGCCGAGTTCGTTCAGGGAATAGCGGGTGGCTTCGCGGTGCAGCAGCCGCAGCACGATGCGCTCGCCCTCGGCGACCGGCACGCTGGACACGCGCACATCGATTTCCCGCGCGCCGACGCGGACGCGGGCGACGCCATCCTGCGGCAGGCGCTTTTCGGCCAGGTCGAGGTGGGCCATCACCTTGAGGCGCGCCGTCAGCGCCTGCTCCAGGTGGCGGGGCGGACCCGGCTGTTCGTACAGCAGGCCGTCGATGCGGTAGCGGACGGCCAGCGCGTTGGCGAACGGCTCAACGTGGATGTCCGACGCGCCGCGCTTGACGGCTTCGAGCAGGATCGCGTTGACGGCCTGGGCCACGGGCGCGTCGCCGCCGCCGGCCAGCAAGTCGTCGGCCTTGTGCCGCGCCGGCACATTGGCGTCCGCCCCCGCAGCGGGCGCCGCCGCCACGGGCGCGCGGCGGAAGTAGCAGCGATCGATCGCCCGCTGGATTTCCTCGGCGGGAGCCGTCGCCCAGACCGTTTCCGTCCCCAGCAGCAGGGCGAGGTCTTCGTAGGGCTGGAGCGCGGCGGGATCGGCGCCCGCGATGGCGATCCGCCCCTCCCAGCGAAACGGCACCAGCGCATGCCGGCGCACCCAGTCCACGGGCACGTTTTCGATCAGCGCGGGATCGAGCCACTCCTCTTCGATGCGGTCCAGCGCCGGCAGGCTCGGGACGGCGTCGCTCATGGCTTGCCGCCCCGCCGCGGTTTCTTCTTCTCCGCCCGCCGGGCCTTTTCCGCTTCCTCCCGCTGGGCCGCCGCGGCCGCCGCGGGATCGGGTTCGTCCAGCGCGCGCGCCGCCTTCTCGAGGCTGGCGGCGCGTTCGAGGCGGTCGCGTTCCTCCTCGGCGACCTGCATGTCCGTCACGATGCGCGGCGTCACGAAAATCAACAGGTTCGTGCGCTTCTTGACCTCGCTCGTGGAGCGGAACAAGGCGCCGATGAACGGCAGGTCGCCCAGCAGCGGCACCTTGGTGGCGATCCTGCTCTTGTCTTCGCGGATCAATCCGCTGAGGACGACGGTGGCGCGGTCGGGCAGCGTGACGGTCGTCTTAACCTCGCGCTTGGCGATCGTCGGCGTGTAGCGCAGCTCGTCGTCGCCCGCTTCCACCACCGACTCGATGCTGGGATTGAGGTCGAGCTGGATTTCGCGGTCGGGATTCACGTGCGGCGTCAGCGTCAGCTGGATGCCCACGTTGGTGCGGCCGATGTTCTGGATGAAATCGCGGTCGGAGCCGGAGCCCTGGACCGACGATTCCAGGACCGGAATGTTTTCCACGACGCGGACGGAGGCTTCGAGGTTGTTCTGCGCCCACAAGGGGATGTTCGAGAGGATTTTCAGGTCCCGGTCGCCGGCCACGGCCTTGAGGTAAACGGGAATCTGGTTGTAGATCCGGCCGTCCGGGCCGGTGAAGGTACCGCGGATGATGCCCAGCGCCAGGCCTTGGGGGAACAGGCCGTTGGTCAGCAGGCCCAGCATGGAATCGTAGCTGCCGTAGCGCGTGCGGCCGAAACCGCCCGTGTCGTTGCGGTCGTCCACCTGGTCGATGCCGAACCATTCCACGCCCAGGTCGAGGCCCTTTTCGACGCTGACCTCGGCGATCAGCACGTCGACGAGCACCTGCTGCGGCACCACGTCGAGGCGTTCCACGAGCTTGCGCACGTATTCGAAATCCTGCGGCGCCGCGTCCACCAGCAGGGCGTTGTTCGCCACGCTGGGTTCGATCGCGATATCCCGCTGGGCGGCCACGCCCTCCGCCGCGGGCGCCTTGGCCAGCAGGGCGTTTAGGCTCTTGGAGGCGTCTTCGGCCGACAGATATTTCAGAAAGATCGCGTTGAGCCGGCCGAAGCCGTGGGGGTTTTCCACGTCCATCAGGCCGATGATCCGCTTGGTTTCGGCGATCTGCATCGGCAAGCCCACCAGGATCAGGCTGTTGGCCTGCGGCGCCGCCACCACCGTGAAGTCGGTGGGCAGATCGCCGCCGCCGCCGGCCACCTGCTGGAAGTGGCGGTTGATCTTGTTGACCGCGCTGTCGGTCGCCCCGAACGTCGCCCGCAGTTGGTCGGCCACGGCGTCGGCGCTGGCATGCTGCAGGGGCACGATTTCGATGGTGTTGCCGACCCCGGGCACGTCCAGTTGCGCGACCAGCTTTTCGAGCCGCGCCACGTTGGCGGCCGTGTCGGTCACGATCAGGTGGTTGCCGGGCAGGAACACCTCGAGGGCGCCTTCCTTGCCGCCGCGCACCAGCGGTTCGAAGACCTTCTTCACGTCTACCGCGCTCACGTTCTTCAGCGGAATGAGCTTGGTGAGCGGGCCGCCATCGCTGCCGGAACCCGTGGGAAACGCCGGCCCGGCCGGCAACGGCACCACGTGGTGCACGCCGTCGCGCTCCGCCACC
>JAKLIL010000074.1 GCA_022709625.1 Verrucomicrobiota bacterium | reverse complement strand
GGCCGTCGGCGAAAAATTCGGCGTCGGCTCCGAGTTGGCCGCGTTTGCGGCCAAGCACGGCGTGGCGCTGGGCACGCCGATCTGGCTGCCGGGCTGCCTGATGAGCTACCGGGACCTGCCATCGATGCTGGAATGCCTTTTCCTGGTCAACGGCTTGCCCGGCGGCAAGGCCCACCACGATGGCCACATGAAAGGCCGCGAACTGGAACCCTTGCTGGCGAATCCGATGCTCCAGCTCGCCAAGGCGCACCAGAAAGCCCTCGCCCGTTGGCGCGATTTGCCGCCGGTATCCATCACCACCAATGCCCGCCCGGCGCCCGGCTCCGAAAACCTCGTTCTCCCGGCCGACCTTTTGGCCCAAGCCGATGCCAAACTGCCGGCGGCCGGCGGCAAATGGATTACACCCCGGACGGGCGTCGCGGCCGCCTACGAGCTGGTGGCCCAAACGCATCCCAACGCCACGTACGTGATCGATTGCGACCTGGCGCCCTCCACCAAGGTGGATTTGGCGCAGAAGGCGCTCGATGCCGACCACCAATTCCAGCTTTCCATCGAAGAGCAGATCGCCGCCATGATGGCCAACGGGCTGGCCATGGCCACGCCCGATCCCAAACTGGTCGTGTTCGCCACCTTCGGCGCGTTTTTCGAAGGCATCGCCCGCGAAGGCTTCGAGATGTGGCGCTACCAGCGCAACCTGACCGGCGCCAACGAAGGGCTCAACGTGGCATTCCATCTTTCCCACGTGGGCTCCTGCACGGGCCGCGACCATTTTTCGGGCTGGTCGCTGGATTGGATCAATCTGGCCATCGGTTACCTGCCGTATCTGGACCGGTTCTATGCCCCCGCCGACGCCCGGGCCGCGTTTGTCGCCATTTGCGACATGGCCGCGCGCAACGGGGGCCACATTGTCGCCATCCCCCGCGACAATCTTCCCGTTCTCGCCAAGCCGGATTCGACGGAACCGGTCTGGCGGGCCGATGCGGCTTGGACCGACGCCACGCCGCTGCGCACCCGCCCCGGCGCCAAAAAAGCGCTGCTGGGCTTCGGCGCCACGGCCTTCGTCGCGGCGGAAGCCTCCGACAAGCTGGCGGCCGCGGGGCTGCTGGCGGATGCCTGGGCGATCAACGGCCTGCCACTCGAGGAAAACCGGCTGGCGAGCTTTTTCCGGCAGTATCCCGAAGGCCTCGCGACCATCGAGGACGGCTTGATCGGCACGCCCGAACACGGCATCCGGGGATTCGCCGGTCTCGTGCGCGGAGCCGCCTACGGCAAGAAACTCCCGCTGATCCACCTTGGCATCACCGATCCCCGCATCGCCCCATCCGACGGCCACCTCGAACTTTGGCAGTATTTCGGCATCGACGTGCCTTCCGCCGTGGCCGCCGTCAAGGCCCTGTAGAGGGTAACGCCATGGACCTCGTCCAGGAAATCCAGAAACTCAAGACCGAACGCCGCGCCGTCATTCTGGCCCACAACTACCAGATGCCCGAGGTACAGGACGCCGCCGACTTCACGGGCGATTCCCTCGAACTCGCCCGCAAGGCCACCGCCATCGACGCCGCCGTCATCGTCTTTTGCGGCGTGCATTTCATGGCCGAGACCGCGGCCATCCTCAATCCCGACAAAACCGTGCTTATGCCCGACGAGCACGCCGGCTGCCCCATGGCCGACATGATCACCGGCGCGCAACTGCGCGAGTTCAAGGCGCGGCATCCCGGCGCCAAAGTCGTCTGCTACGTCAATTCCACCGCCGAAGTGAAGGCCGAAAGCGACTGTTGCTGCATGTCGGGCAACGCCGTCAAGATTGTTAGACACTACGCCGATGACCCGGTGATATTCGTGCCCGACCAGCACCTCGGCAGCGTGGTCGAGGAAACCTTGGGCCGCAAACTCATCCTCTGGTCCGGCTACTGCCCCACCCACGCCCGCATTCATCCCCGGGACATCCTGGAGCTCAAGGCCGCGCATCCTGGCGCCATCGCCATGGCCCATCCCGAATGCCCCAAGCCCGTTCGAGCCGTCTCGGACCAGATTCTTTCGACTGGCCAGATGTGCGCCTTCGTGCGGGAGAACTCCGCCACGGAGTTCATCATCGCCACCGAGGAAGGCCTGATCCATCGCCTGCGCAAGGACAACCCCGGCAAAACGTTCTATCGTGTTTCGCCCTTCGCCGTTTGCCCCAACATGAAGCGCAACACTCTCGAGAAGGTGATGTTTTGCCTGCGCGACATGCGGCCCGTCGTTCAAGTCGATCCCGCCATCGCCGTCCGCGCCCGCCGCGCGATCGAGCAGATGCTCGCTTGGTCCTAACGCCTCGCGCTGAAGTCGGCAGACCCCCTACCCGGATTCGCCATCGTTTTCGGGCGGCGCATTCGCTGCCCCGCCATGGCCGGCGCCGGCGCAGATGCTCCCCGCCGTGGAACGGCCGGTCAGCGGGGCGCCGCGGCCGAAAACGCCTCGCGCAGCCGGCGGCGCAGCGTCGTATTGCGGCGGCCCGCCTCGGCATTGCGCACGGCCAAGGCCACGGCCTTTTCCGTGCCGACGACCACGACCAGTTTCTTGCCGCGGGTGATGCCGGTATAGAGCAAGTTGCGCTGGAGCATGACGTAGTGCTGTGTGTGCACGGGCAGCACCACGCAGGGATATTCGCTGCCCTGGCTCTTGTGCACCGTCACCGCGTACGCCGGCGTCAGTTCGTCCAGTTCCTGGAAATCGTAGGCCACCTTGCGGTCCTCGTAGCGCACCACGATTTCCTGCGCGGACGCGTCCACCTTCTCGACCAGGCCGACATCGCCGTTGAACACGTCCTTGTCGTAGTCGTTCTCCGTCTGCATCACGCGGTCGCCTTCGCGGAACTTCCACCCGAAGCGCTCGACGTCCGTCCCGCGGGGATTGAGCGCGGCTTGCATGACGGCATTGAGGTTGCGCGCACCCAGTTCGCCCTTCTGCATCGGCGTCAGAATCTGCACGTCCGCCATCGGATCCAGCCGGAAGCGGCGGGGGATGGCCTCGGCCACCAGCTTGCGGATCAATTCGACGCCGCGTTCCGGCGTCTCCGCCTTCACGAAGAAGAAATCGCCGCCGCCGGCCATGCCCTCGTCCTTGCCCGCCAGTTCGGGCATCTGGCCGGAATTGATCCGGTGCGCGTTGCGGACGATCCGGCTGCCCTCGTCTTGCCGGAAGATCTCCGTCAAGCGGTAGACCGGCAACGTGCCCGATTCGATGATGTCGCGCAAAACGCAGCCGGGCCCGACGGACGGCAGCTGGTCGACGTCGCCCACCAGCACGAGCAGACCGCCCTTCGGCACGGCGCGGAACAGGTGCACCGCCAGTTGGATATCGATCATGCTGGTCTCGTCCACGATCAGCACGTCCGTTTCCAACGGATTCCCGGCGTTGTGCCGGAATTGGCCGGTTCCCGGCTCGTAGGCCAGCAGGCGGTGGATGGTTTTGGCTTCCATGCCGGACAATTCCGCCATGCGCTTGGCGGCACGGCCCGTCGGCGCGCATAGCATCAGGCGCAGCTTTTTCGCCGCCAGCACCTTGACCAGCGCCCGCACCAGCGTGGTCTTGCCCACGCCCGGCCCGCCCGTAATCACCAGCACGTTGTGCCGGAATGCGCCGAAAAAGGCCTCTTTCTGGCCGGCGGCCAGCGGCATCTGCAATTGCTTCTGCACCCATTCCAGCGCGGACGGCAAATCGATGCGGGGACACGGATGCGCTCCCGGCGCGATTTCGGCCAGCCGCGCGGCGACTTCGCGCTCGGCCAAGTCCAGCGCGGCGAGATACACCCAGGTCGCGTTGTCTTCGCCCGGACCCACGGTCAGTTGCCCGTTCTCCACCTCGATCCGCAACGCGGCTTCCATCGTCCCGAGCGGGATGTCCAGCATCTCCGCGGACTTGGCCAGCAGCCCGTCGCGCGGAAAGGCGCAATGCCCCTGGTTGGACAATTCGAGCAACACGTAGGTCAGTCCCGCCCGCGCCCGCAGGATCGAATCCTTCGCGATCCCGAGTTTCTCGGCGATCTGGTCGGCCGTCTTGAAGCCGATGCCGTGGATGTCGCGCGCGAGGCAGTATGGATCCAGCCGCACCTTGGCGATGGCGTTCTCGCCGTAAGTCTTGTAGATGCGGAACGCGCGCCCCATGCTCACGCCGTTGGCAAACAGAAACGTCATGATCTCGCGGATGGTTTTCTGCGCCTTCCACGATTCCTTGATTTGCCGCCGGCGCAGCGGGCCGATGCCGTCGACTTGTTCCAGTTCGGCGGACCGATTCTCGATCACGTCCAGCACCCCCATGCCGAACGCCTCCACCAGCTTCTTCGCGTAGATCGGCCCGATGCCCTTGATGAGCCCCGATCCCAGAAATTTCTCGATGCCTTCCAGCGAATCCGGCACGACGGATTCGAGGTGTCCGGCCTGGAACTGGCGTCCATGCTGGCGATCGATGGTCCATTTGCCCGCGGCCTTGATCCATTCCCCCACGTTGATGCGCGGCACCTTGCCGACCACGGCGACGTTTTCGCGAAACCCGCGCGCCTTCACCTTCAGGACGCAGAAACCCGTTTCCTCGCTGTGGAAGGTGACCAACTCGACCAGTCCTTCGAGGGATTCCTCGCGCGCTTCCTGCATGGCACCCGGCAACTTCATGCCGCGCAGACTACAACAACCCAAACCGCCTGGAAATTCTTTGCTAGCGACATGCCCCCTTGTTGCCCGCGGGGGGGGGTCAGCCCTTGAATCTTGAATCTAGTGCCTGGCGCCATCGCTCCGCCTCGGGTGCCGCTGTTGCAGCGTCAATCATGTGGCTGACAGCCGAGCCGGTTCCCACGCCGACGCGATCGGCGATTTGGCGCTGCGTCAGTCCCGCATATTTCCGCAAGGCCCAGGCCATGAATCCGCGCACCACCCGCCCAGCTTTGTAGTCATCGAATTGCGCCCAGCGCCCCCCCGTCGCCTCGCGGACGGCGGATTCAACATCCACCACTTTTTTGCGGATTCGGATCTGTCGGAACGACACATCTTCGCGCCGGAGGGTTTCCGCCGCTTTGCGCACATGCAGGTTTTTGACGCTTTCGACAAATCCGTCCGAACCGATGGCGATTCCACCTTCTTTCATCAGTTGGGCGAATTCCCCGTCGGTTTTCGCCAGACCCGCTTCGACAAAATGCGCATAGGCCTTGGATTGGCCGCCTTTCCGTGCGCCCGCCAGCATGGCCATCACCGGACCCGTGGTCAGCCAACCACACGGCTTCGCCCGGCCCGCATACTCCCGAAAACTGCTCCAGGGATAATTTCGCAACTGGCGCACCCGTTCTTTCAGCGGAAGTTCCTTCGTCTCCTGCACCTGCACTGGGTTCAGATGGACATAGCGGCTAAGTTTCAGCAAGTAGTCGTTGCCCTCCACGACCTGTGCGCCGTACCGTCCCTGCATGAGATGCCCCGCCCGCCGGTGACGGCGGTTGAAATACACTGTATACCCCGTCAGCAGGCTGCCCATGAAACGGTCGAGATTTCCCCGCGGCGTTTCCACCAGCAAGTGGAGATGGTTCGGCATCAGGCAAAACAGATATATCCGCACCTGATAGATCGCAGAACTGTCCGCTAAATATTCCAGAAATCGCTCCCGATCCCGGTCGTCCCTGAATATTGCCTGCCGTTCGTTTCCGCGGCTCGTAACATGATAGATGCCGCCCGCGATCAATGCCCTGGGTTTTCTAGCCATGGTGAAATGGAAGCAGGATCAGATACCGCCGTCAAGATTCATAATTCAAGGGCTGACCCCATTGGCCGTTTTAATCTTGGCGAAGCCACGCTTGCCGCTGCGGATCACGACGCCGTCCTGGGGCACGATCGCGAGGCGGAAATCCGTCACCTTGTCCTCACCAATCTTCACGGCGCCGGCCTGCACCAAGCGGCGCGCCTCGCTCGTGCTGGGCGCCAGCCCGGCCTTGACCATCAGGTTCAAGATGCCGATCTTCGCCGCGGGCACGACCACCTCGGGAATGTCCGTCGGCAGTTGGTTCTGGGAAAAGACCCGCGCGAATTCCGCGCTGGCTTCGGCGCCGGCGGCTTCCCCGTGGAACTTCGCCACGATGCGCCGGCCGAGTTCGTCCTTCACGTCGCGCGGATGCCGCGCGCCCGACGCGACCGCGGCTTTCAGTGCCGCGATTTCCTCCTCCGGCAGGCACAGGACGAGCGAGAAATAGCGCCACATCAGGTCGTCGCTGACGCTCATCGTCTTGCCGAAGACGTCCTTGGGCGTGTCGTTCACGGCGATGTAGTTGCCGAGGCTCTTGCTCATCTTGTTGACGCCGTCGAGACCTTCCAGCAGCGGCATCGTCAGCACGATCTGCGGTTCCTGGCCGTGGGCCTTCTGGATCTCGCGCCCGAGCAGCAGATTGAAGAGCTGGTCGGTGCCGCCGATTTCGACGTCCGCCCGCACCATCACGGAATCGTAGGCCTGAACCAGCGGGTACAGGAATTCCACCAGCGAAATCGGCTGGTTCGCCGCGTAGCGCTTGGCGAAATCGTCCCTGGCCAGCATCTGCGCCACGGTCACGTGCGCGCTCAGCCGGATCACCTTGTCGAACGTCATTGGCCCGAACCATTCCGAGTTGAAATGTACTTCGGTGCGGGCCGGGTCCAGAATCTTGAACATCTGGTCCTGGTAGCTCTTGGCGTTCTCCAATACCTGTTCGCGCGACAGTTGCGGCCGCGTAGCCGACTTGCCAGACGGGTCGCCGATCATGCCCGTGAAGTCGCCGATGATGAACACCACCGTATGGCCGCAGTCCTGGAATTCGCGGAGCTTGTTCAACGCCACGCAATGGCCCAGGTGCAGATCCGGCGCCGACGGATCCGCACCCATCTTGATGCGCAACGGCTTGTTCTCCGCGATGGACTTCGCCAGGCGGGTTTTCAATTCTTCCGCGCTGTGGAGGTCCACCCGGCGCGCGGTGATTTTTGCGAATTGCTGGTCGAGCGTCATCATGCGGCGGCTACTCGACTTCCACGTTCCAGCCGTGCGGGTCCGGCCGCTCGCCGTACTGGATGCCCTGCACCGCGTTGTAGAGCTTCTGCAGCACGGGGCCGCAGCCGGACTCCGGGCCGGTCTTGTAGACCTTGCCCGCCCGCTCGATCTGGCACACCGGGGTGATCACCACCGCGGTGCCGCACGCGGCCACTTCGGCGAAGTTCGTCACTTCGTCGAACGCCACGGGCCGCACTTCCACCGGGATGCCGCTGTCCTTCGCCAACTGCTGCAGCGTCAGGTTCGTGATGCTGGGCAGGATGGAGCTGGACTTCGTCGTCACGTACTTGCCGTCCTTGGTGATCGCCAGGAAGTTGCTTGTCGCGAACTCGTCGATCCACTTGTGTTCCTTCGCGTCGAGATAGAGCTCCACGGGGTAGCCCATCTGCTTCGCGAGCTGGTGCGGATAGAGCCCGGCGACGTAGTTGCCGCCGATCTTGACGTGGCCGGTGCCCTGCGGGGCG
>JAKLIL010000073.1 GCA_022709625.1 Verrucomicrobiota bacterium | reverse complement strand
ACGGTCCAGGCCGACGTGGCCATGGCCGCGTTCGTGGCGGATACGAACGCCCCGGCCCAGCCGCCCGAAATGTCCGAGGCCGTGGCGCAGGCGTTGGCCAGCTTCGACCGGGCCATGGACAAGGAATTCGATCGCCTGGAAAACCGGGAGGCCGGCGACATCCCCGCGCCCGAACAGGATTTGATCGCCCGGCTCAAAGCGCAAATGCTCCGGCTCGATGAAATCCGCGCGCAGGCCGACGCGGCCCCATCTCCCGACGAAACCGCGGCGCTGCAGGCCGAACTGTGGACGACGATGGGCCGCATCATTTCCCTGGGGCAGGCCCATCGCCGCCAGCGGCTCGAGGAACTGGCCCGGCGGATGGGCCCGCGAACGGACGAGGAAATCCGCGCGTTCCTCGACGACGTCGACCGCATCTACCGCGATACGCAACTGGATTGGGCCGAATTGTTCAACCGCGGCCCCTGAATGGATGGGCGCCGGCGCGATGCCCCGGAACGCGGAACTATCGCGTCGGGCAAAACCGGATTGCAGGTTGGGCCCATTCCGCCTACCCGCGTCATGCCCGGCGTCCACGTCGCAAGGAAAGGCGATAATTGCTTTGGGCATTTTCCAGAATGACGTATCCGCGTCTTTGTCCGACAAGGGCGTCGGGTCTCCCGAAATTGAAAACGTCCGGAATGGATCCGGGACATCCGTGGCTGAACTCGGCCGCCACACCCAAATTGGACATGCTCAGGGCGCGACCAGGTTCCGGAATTCCGGCGGCGCGCCTTCCATTTCCGGCAGCGGCACGGCATCGACCAAGGGTTGATTCACGGCCATGGACAGGTTGGTGCGCCATGCGGCGATCTTGGCGCTCAGCAAGCGGCCGTACTTTTCCATGGCAACGGCCCGGCGCAACCGGGCGGCCACTTCGGCGGGCAGGTCATCCACATTCTCCGGTGCGCCGGGCTGGCCCCGAACGTGGGCGTCGAAAAAGGCCTGGATCTCTTCGTCGGCAACCACGGTGTCCGCCGGCGCGATTCCGCGCGATTCCACATACGCATCGGTTACCAGTTCGACTTCGGCCATGGCGACTTGGTACTCCAAAAAGGCGCGTAGCCCGCCGATTTTTTCCTCGATCCGCCGGCGGACTTCCGGGCGGTCGGGGATGCCGGCTTGGCGGGCCAGTTCGTACAGCGTCATCCGTTCCAGGAACGGCGCGAACACGGCCGCCCGCACGTTCGTGGTCGCGGCATAGCGGAAAAAGGTCGAGCGAAATTCGTGCAGGAACCAATCGTACGGCACGTCGAAGCCGGCGATTCGCGCGACGACGTTGGAGCCGAGGTCCGGCGGGGGCGCGGCTGGCGCGGCGTCGACGGGCGGCGCGGGGGCGGTCGGCACCTGTGCGGAAACGAACGGGGACGAGGCCAACAGCCAAACCGTCGCCCAACCAACCCCGATCCCCCAACGAATCCGATTTGCCGTCGCATGCATGTGGTTCTCCCGCCAATTCCGATGGCAACATAGGTTCGAATGCCGCCGCCCGCAAGAAAAACGGCGCCCCGGGCGGGGCGCCGTTCGTTCGCGGAAGGATTGCGGACCTACTTCACGTCGTAGCGGTAGTTCATGCCTTTGTTGTTGTCCCAGAACCACTGGCCGGCGCCGTTCTTGACGTACAGCGCGTAGTCGATCGAGAACGGAATCAGTTTTTGGCCCATGTACTGGCCGTTGGGACCCGTGCCGCCGATGTACACGGTCCAGGACTCGTCCCAGCCCCCGAAGGGACCGGCGACATTCTTTTCCCACTGCCCATTGGCCCACATGACCTTCTGCCAGCCGTTGTCGGTGTAGACCGCGCCGGTGGAATGCCCCCAGGCGCAAGGCCAAACGCCGAAATCGACCTTCAGCTGCGTGGCCAGCCAGGTGGCGTACTTCGTGTAGTCGTAGCGCGCCGCCACGCCCTTGTTCCAAATCGATTCCGCCTGGACCGCGGCCGTACCGGCCAACATCGCGCCAAGCACCAAGGCAATCATCGTTTTCTTCATTCGTCGTCCTTATGGTTGATGGGTAATGGGACAAAACATGCGCATACCATAAGGGGTATCTCCGCTTTGTAAAGCGTTTTATCAAAAAAATCCCTTCATATTTTGCAATATATTGCAATTAATCAAGATAGGATTATAATATTATCCTGATAAATCGTTATACTATGGCTTTTTGGGTTGGGTAGGTGTCCGGGGTCCCGCTTGGGCCTGCATGCTCCGTTAGCCTGTCCATTTCTGCGGCCAGGATTCGAGTGTCAGGCGCAGGCGGCGGATGGGGATTGCAGATCCGAGAGGCCTGGCGAAGGAACTCGTGGTCGAGCGGATGGGATCCAAGACGAGCATGTTTTGCAATGGGGCTGATAAAAGGTGGCAGGGGGCGTGCCGGATATGAAGATGGAAATCCGACGCCCGCGCCGGACGTTTTCTGATTCCGGCATCCTGTCGAGTTCCGTCTCGGCGCACTGAAGGCCATGGCGGAACTCGCAAAGGCAAGGGAATTGACGGGTTGGAAACGCAAGCGTCTGTTCTGCAATGGCCGCCAGACGGATCCGAAATCTGGGAGTATGTAAACGGTTCCGTTTATTGGCTTGTCAAGCGTCAAGAACAGCAGAAACTGTTCGATAACTTGTTGGGAGAGCATAAAGGTGCGCATAATGAAAATGATTATTCTAACTCATTTGTTTATCGCGCACGGTATTAATGCCTACGGCCAGCCCCCCAATATCATCTCCGTGACTCCGACCAGCATCGTCTTTGTGGTCGAAAATACAAATGTATATATCGGCCTTCATTACCGCTCCGATTTGTCTTTGACGGACCCGCTCCCTCTATTCTCACAGACATGGCGCGCCGCCCCAATTGAGTGGGGCCAGATTGCCCCACAGCAGACCAACTCTTTGAGATTCTATACAGGTCTCAGTAACGCCTATTTTCGAATTGTCGCATCATCAAACATGCCGCCGGATCCACCAACGATTGCGGTAGAACTGACCCTGGTGAATGCCAGTACTACATTGGTCACGGGCGTTGATCTTCAGATGGTAGGCTCATCGGAGCACCTGTATCTAGCCGCCGTTCCCCCATCGACGACAACCCCTTCCCACGTCTTTCATCTTCGGGATTTCGCGGGCGTGATCTCGGGCAATCACGGGATCATTGAAGGCTATTATCTGCAGGCAGGTCAATCGAACGATGTCTTCTTTATGCCGGAAGGTCAGCGCGTCATCATGGAAATCGACGGTTCGACATACACGGTAACAAACAGATTAGGATCAGAACGCATTTGACCGAAGTCCTAATGCAACAACAGGACTATGAATATGCGGGCAGAAGATGATCGGCCCAAAGACTCCCAACAATCGGTTGCAGGGTACCCGCCACAAGGTGGCGGGTCCGCTGACCCGTGACGTTCGCCGAGAAAGATTATAGAAATGCAATATCTACTCCCGACAATAGTCCTCCTCGCATTGCCAGGGGGAGCAATTGGGATCATTGCAGCCCCCAAAGCGTGGCAGCGTGCTATGTGCCTTATTGCCTTCGGGATAATCGCGACCCTTATTCTATGGCCTGCCAGTTATATATATCAGAAGGCAACTCGCACCTTCTACTGCGCCACCATGCAAAGCCCTACCCTTGAACTATGGAAGATTACGGCGGACAATTTGGCCAACCATCGTCTTGCGTAAGCGCAAAGCGATATGGCTTATATACTCGAAAAGTGGCTGCCATGTGGAGAAACCAATTACACAATTGAAGTCCTCGTGCGAGAAGTCAAAGAACGACAATCAGGCGAACAAGGGGGTCCTGGCTATCGGCGCCAAAGCGCGCCTCAGCCAAAACCCTGACGTTCGATTTTCAAAAGACGAATCCATGAAGCCCAATATCATGATGATAAAGTGTCTATCTGTAGCTTTTGTCTTTGTTGTCACCGTTATTTCGGGGTGTAGGTCAACCAACCATTATTTATCCGATCGTGGCCACGATGCGCTTGATATTATAACGATAGGCTCAGGTTTTGGTTATGGGGCCAAAGTGAGAATCGGGCCGCTCCAAACAGGTCTTCTCTTGGAATCGACTTGGTGGCCTGTAATTCGTGGCGGAATATTTTTCCCGGATATAAGGCAAAAATACAGTGGGATTCCGAAAGACGGCGATTTGCAACTGTTAATTGCGGGTGCGGAGTACAGTGAAGCGGGCAAGTCCCGCGGAAAAGGATTCGAGGCCGGATGCTTTCCTGTAGGGATTCTTCGTCCAATAGTCGCCCCGCGAATCGGGGTATTGCGCAAGGGAAAACATGATGTCCCTTTTGTGCACCTTCCAACAAGACCTTGTCCATCCTATTTTACCGATGTTCAGCTGGTTGCCGCTCCCATTTTCAGTCTTCGTCTTGGTTGCAATCCTGGCGAACTGCTGGACTTCGTTCTCGGTTGGACTACCTTCGATCTATATGGAGACGACGCAAAATCAGCCACCCCGAAAAATCAACGCATGATTATAGAATGTAAGCCATATATTGAAATGCATCAGTCGCCGACAACGAAAACAATAAATGGAATGAAAACGGTTTCTACGAATTATACACGCTATCTTGTCTTAGGGGACAGACGTACAGAGGTGGCTTTCTACAATTGTGACGGCTTAGCCAGCAGCCTTGTTGACACAAACGAAGTGTATACATTCACGCTCGATGTTGAGGGCTTTGCTCCTTCAGAGGGATATAATATCTCCCGAGTTGAAAATTCTAAAACGATCGTTTTTAACTTGCGTCGTTGTGACAGTCCCATTTCTCCCGATCTGATAAACGATCTGATCGTCGCCGTTCGCCATAGTGCAGCAAGTGAGAATCAAGCAAGACGGAATATTATAATAAATGCAAATTGCACGCGGTGCGCAATGGGAACGATATCAAATATTCTTAGTTCGCACGGCCTGCAACTAGAGAAAATTCACAATTCACATTCCGCTTACCGAGTGTTTATGCCAAATTCAGGAGAATTGCAGCCCCAATCAAGCAAAGCAAACTGAATGTTTCCCCCGCATTCTTGCGATGCCTCGAACAAGGCGTTCCACCATGGTGCCCCAACGTGCGCTGAGGGGAGTGTTGATGTTCAAGAAAACGGGGGGCCTGCCAGGGGTGATTCCGCATGGAGGGCGACGGGCGCAAGGATTTTCCACGGCGAAGACCCGCCGTGCATCGAGTTCCAGGTGCCGGAGGGGGAACGCAACATGTTGGCGTTGGGCTGCTGCCGGATGCGCGCGTGAGTAGCGCGAACGAAGCGACAAAATATTTTTCCACGCGATAGAAAAGTGCCGTAGGATGGCGCGCATGCCGGAATTTTCTCTCCAACCCGTGCAAATCGGGACGCTTTACCTCGAGTGGCCGGTGTTTCTTGCGCCGATGGCGGGCTACACCGACGGCGCGTTCCGGTCGCTGTGCCTCGAGCAGGGCTGCGGCGCGGTCGTGACCGAGATGGTCAGCGCGCAGGGATTGATCCGGCACCACGCGCGCACGGGGCATTACCTCGACGCGTGGGGCGACGAACGCCCGCTCGGGGTGCAAATCTACGGTTCCGACCCCGGCGCGATGGCGGCGGCCGCGGCGCAGATCGCGGAATTGAAGCGGTTTGGGTTTCTCGACGTCAACGCGGGCTGTCCCATGCCGAAGATCCGCAACCGGGGCGACGGGGCCGGGCTGATGCGCGATCCGGCCAAGCTGGCGGAAATCGTCCGGCAGGTGAAGGCGGCGGTGGGCGGCGCGCTGCCGGTAACGCTCAAGACCCGCATTGGGTGGTGCGCGGGCACGGTCAACGTGCTGGAAACGACCGCCGGGGTGGAGGCCGCCGGGGCGGAGGCGATCTTCCTGCACGGGCGGGTGGCGGCAGTGCGCCATGCGGGGCCGTCGGACTGGAACCTCATCGCGGAAGTCAAGCGGGCGCGGCGGATTCCGGTAATCGGCAACGGCGGGATCAAAGCGCCGGCGGACGTGTTCCGGATGGTGCGGGAAACGGGCGTGGACGGCGTCATGGTCGGGCGGGTCGCGCTGGGCAATCCGTGGTGGTTTCGCGACGTGCGCGATCTGGCGGCGGGCCGGGAACCGCGCCAGCCGACGACGGACGAAGTGCGCGCGGCCATTTACGAGCATTTGCGGCGGGAAATGGACCTGATGGCGCAACGGGGGCGCAAGGAAATGAAGCGGGGCGCGGAACTGACGGCTTGCCTCGTGTTGCGCCCGCATCTCGTGCGCTATTTGCGGGGATTCCGCGGCTTCGGCGACTTGGCGCGGACGCTGGAAGAACGACAGGATGCCGCCACGTTGTTGCGGCGGGTGGACGAGGTGCTTGCCTCGGGGCGGAAACGGGCGGAAGAGAATCCAGAATCCAGAATTCAGGATTTGGAATGACTTCGACCGCCCGTTGCGGGCGGCGGGCGTCCATTCCGAATGGAGCCGGAACGCCCCCGTGCCGGGATTGCGCTGTGCAGGGACGGGGGAAACGGGTAAATTGAACGCTCGATGAAACAAGGCATGTTCCAGACTCCGCAGCAGCGCCAGGAGATGAAACTGGCGCCGCGCATGATGCTGGCCTTGCGCTACCTGCAGGCGCCGTGGCCGGAACTGCGCGAACTGGTCCGCGCCGAACTGGAGCAGAATCCGGTGCTGGAGGAGAAGCCGAGCGACGGCGAAGCGGCGCTGCCGGCGGCGGAACCGTTGACGGCCGCCGCGTTCGACGACGTCGACCAGGAAAACGACTTCGAGCCCGACGACTACGGGCGGGAAATCGACGCCTTGGAGAAGATGCTGGAACCGCGCCCCCTGGAAGAGGCGCCCGGATTGCCGCCCCCGACGCCGGAAGCGGAGGAAAAACGCCGGTATTTCATGGATTCGCTGACGGCGCCGCCGTCGCTGCACGCCCATCTGGCCGAGCAGTTGAACGAGGCGGGACTGGACGATGTCCACAAGCAGGCCGGCGAGTACGCGATCGGCAACGTGGACGACAACGGGTGGCTGGCGGCGGACGTGGCCGAGATCGCCCGCGAGGCGGGCGTGCCCGTCGCGGTGGCGGAAGAAGCCCTGGCGACGATACAGGATTTCGATCCGCCGGGCGTGGGGGCGCGGAACCTGAAGGAATGCTTGCTGATCCAGTTGCGCCGGCTGAGCCACGGGGCCGCCGCGCCGGCGGTCCGGCTGGTGACGGCGCACCTGGAGGACCTCGGCGGGAAATCCCCGGCGGATTTGGCCCGCGCGACCGGCTTGGCCGAAGACGCCGTCGCGGAGGCGCTCAAGCTGATCGCCACGCTGGATCCAAAGCCGGGCCTGAAGTATTCGGCGCCGGCGCCGGTCTACGTGACGCCGGAAGTGGAAATCCGCCGAACGGCGGAAGGGGATTTCGCGGTGGAGATGCTGCGGGACGCGATGCCGCGCCTGCATGTCAGCGCGGGGTACGAGGCGATGCTCGCGGATCCGGCCACCGCGGCCGAAGCCCGCAAGTACCTCGCCGAAAAAATCCGCTCGGGCAAGTTCGTGCTGGACAGCCTGCACCAGCGGCGGGAAACGATCCGGAGGATTGCCGTGGAAATTGCCGCGGCGCAACGGG
>JAKLIL010000072.1 GCA_022709625.1 Verrucomicrobiota bacterium | reverse complement strand
CAGCAGCAGGACGAAGAAAAACAGTTGCAGATCCGTGCCGCAGGCCAGCAGGAGGCCGAGGCCCGCGACAATTCCGCCCATGGCGCGCCCGCGGCGCCAGCCCCATTCCAGACCCAGCGCCACGAGGGGCGGCCACAGCATGGCGAAGCCCGTGGGACTGCCGCCCAGCAGCGCAAGATAGCGGTAGGGAAAGAGCACGGCCAGCGCGCCGAAGACGAGCGGCCGCCAGGCATCCGCCGCGTAGAACCGCAGCAGCAGCGCCGTGAAGAAATACGTCAGCCACAAGGACAGGAACCCCGTGAGGTTCCAGCCGAACGCGGGGCCCAGCAGCTTGGCGCCGCCATGATAGACCAGGGAAAACGGCAGGTAGTAGGCGCCGGGCTGGCGGCGCGCCGCGTCGTTGCGGCGGTTGAACTCGTACAAATTGGTGCCGAATGGGCTGTGCCCTTCCACGAAATCGGAAAACAGCCAAAAGCGATACAGGAGTTGCAGGTGGTCGCCCGGCACCACGTATTGGGGCGGTTGGCGTTGCACGTTCAGCGCCGAGCAGGGAATCGCCTGGCAAAGATACCGGGAAGCGGCCAGGTCGCCAGGGCCCAAAGCAACGCCGTCAGCGCAAACGTGAGAGGTGCCAGCCAGCGCACTTTCATGGATAACAGACCCTAAAGGCGCCCCATGGGGTTGTCGAGCAGATTCAAGGCCGCGCACGGGCGGCGGAACCCGCTGCGCGCAAGGCGATTCAGCCGGCCGGAAAACAACCGGCCTGCCAGAGGTCCGGCGCTTGTTCCACGGCCGCCGATTCGCGGCGGATGCGCTCGGCGTTCCAGCCGCGTTCCGCGCCCATGGTTTCGGCGCAGATGCGCAGGACGGCGGCGTCCGGGCGGCCGGCCGAACCCAAACCCGTCCGGCGAAAGACCAAGTCGCCCAGCGTCTGAGGCATTTCTTCCCGCAGGACGAATTGCAGTTCGGCGCGCAACAGGGCATCGGGCGGCTTGTGCGCCGCGGCAATCGCGAAGATGTCCTGGGCGGCCGAGCCGTAGAGTCGCAAGAGCCGTTCGAGATCCGGCGCCGCCACCTCCGGGTGGGCCGCCGCCATTTCACGCTGAAACGATGTCCAGTCCGGCATGTCGCCACCCGGCAGCGGGGTGCAATGGGTGGTGGACGACGCGATGCGTTTGCCGATCTTGGCCGCGGCGGCATCGACGACCTTTTCGGCCACGCCCCGCGCCGTGGTGAATTTGATGCCGCAAATGGAAAGCAGGCCTTCCAAACCGTCGCGACGCGCGTGGTCCACGAGCCGGTAATGGCGCAGCAACTCCGGTTCCCGGTCGGGCCGTGCCGGCCGCAGGCTGGGTACGATGCCCGCCTGCACCGCCAACACGTCGGCGCGCGTAAGCGCCGTGCCCGGCAGGCAGGAATTGAGCGAGGCCAGGTAGGTTGCGAAATCCTCGTCCGTGACGCGGAAATCGTCGGGCGATCCCGTGAATTCGCGGTAGTAGGTGCCCGCCATGACGGCTCCGCGCCACGGCATGAAGAAGTAGAGGCGATTCAGGTTGGATTGCAGCCCCAGGGCGTGGGTGGCGACCGGCCAGTTCTTGACGACGAGGTTCATGGCCAGCGCCAAATGCTGGGTGGCTTCCGCCATCGGCCGGCCGAGACCCGCGAGCAGCTGGTCGAGCCACGGTCCCGCCGCATTGACGACGAGTCCGGCGCGGACGTCGAAGTTGGCGCCGCCGAGGCGGTCCGCGACGCGCGCTCCGACCACGCGGTCGCCCTCCACCAGCAGCGTTTGGACCTGCGCGTAGTTGGCCAGCGTCGCGCCGGCGCCGGCGGCCGCCTTGAGCATGCCGATGGCCAGCCGTTCCGTGTCGTAGGCCAGGCCGTCGTACCACTGCGCGGCGCCCGTGATCCGCTTCTCTTGCAGCATCGGCAGGATTCCGAGGCAGGCGCGTCGCGAGAGCGTGCGGCCGTTGGGAATCCGCCGCGCGCGATCCAGGCCGCGGTTGCGGGCGCAACTGAAAACGTCGTTCACGAGCAGGCCGAAGGCCATCACCGGGCGGCTTTTCATCAGGCAGCCGCGCGTCGGCATGAGGCACGGCACGGGCGCGGCCAAATGCGGCGCGACACGCAGGACGTTGCTGCGCTCGCGGATCGATTCGAACACCCGGGGCAGGTCCGCCTGCTGGAGATAGCGCAGGCCGCCGTGGACGATCTTCAGGCTGTTGGCGGAAGTGCCCGAGCAGAAGTCGGCCTGCTCCACCAGGGCCGTTTTCAGGCCCCGCGTGGCCGCCTCGCGGGCCACCGCCGCGCCGTAGATGCCGCCCCCGACGATCAGGACGTCGTGGGGCCCCGTTTGCAATGCCTTCAAATCGCGTTTCATGGTGCGCTCGATTCCTGCGGGAGATTGCCGCTTCCCGATTGGCCTGACAACCGTTTTCTCTCCGTCCCGACCGGCGCCAGCCACCCGAGCCGGTCCAGTTCGGCGGCGAGATGTTCGGCCAGCACGCGGTGGCCTTCGGCCGAGGGATGCATGAAGTGCACCTTCCATTCCGGCGGATACCGGCCCGCGTCGACGTGGGCGCGGGTGTTGTAGTAGGGCAGGCCGAGTCCCTTGAGCAATTCGCGGACGCCTTGGCCGAGGGGACCGAAGACCAGCACGCGGAATCCGCGTTCGTCGCCCAGCTGCTTCAATTCGGAAAAGGCCTGCCGCAGGCCGGCGGCTTCGGTGCCGGAAAGCATGTCCGGATCCACCTTTTCCCGCTGCATGGAACGGAGATCCTTGAGGGTTGTGCCCGCGGCGACGGCGCGGAACGCCGCCCGTCGGAACAGGAGCAGATGGAGGAAGGAAACGTCCTGGCGGGCATAGTTCTCTTTTTCCAGAAGGAAGAACGGCAATTCGCCGTCGTTTTCGCACCAGCCGACGACGACGATGTCGGGCGCATACGCCAGGCCCTTGTGGCGCAGCGTCTCCAGTTCCAAGCGGGTATTGTAGCCCGGCACCGCCAGATTCAGAACCTCGACCGGCGCGGCGCCGGAACGGGCATTGAGCAGTTCCTCCAGCACGGCCATGTAATTCTGGCCCTGCTCGACGTTCCAGCCGAACATGCCGGAGTCGCCGAGGCCAACGATGCGGAGCGTGCCGGACTGGCGTGTTGCGGAATAATCCCGGTCGGCCCGCATGCCCGCGCGATTGGTGCGCAGTTGCCGGCCGCCGAAGACCGTGTCCAGGTTCGGTTGCAACTCGTAGACCACGGATTTCCATGGGCTGCGCTGGATAATCGTGCCCAAGGGGTGGGTGCTGCGGATGGGCTGCCGGGTTTGGTTGACCTCCAGACGATCCAGATCGCCGGCCGCATTGCCCCGCTGGCGCGCCGTCAGCATGGCGCGCAGGCCGATTTCACCGATGGCAAACACCATGGCCAGGCTGGCCGACATCAGCAGCGCCTTGCCGAATCGTCGCGCCCAAACCGCCGCCGGTTCGCGGTAGCCCGCGCGGCACCAATGCCAGGCGGCCAGGAGGGCCCAGCCGCCGAAAAAGTGCGCATAGGGATTTTCGGCGTACACCAGAAATGCCCATGGCCGTCCCCGGATCACCAGCATGGCGATCAAAAAGAAATCGAGGCTGGCCAAGCCCAGCAACGCCCCGCACGCCAGCCGCGCCGGCCAGCCGCCGGCCAACGAGTGGAACCAATCCATGAAACGGCGCAGGGATTTCATTGCGAAAAAAGGGGAATTTGCACAGGCATTACCGCACTTCGACCCGGGCGGCCAAACAGACCGCCTTGCGTCTCGCGGGCAATTCCGTTTGGGGAGCCAGGCGTTTCCCCGTGCGCGGATTGAATGCACCGATTTCAATCTGGTAGCTTCCCGGCGGCACGCCGGCGGGAACCGCGAAGGAGTTTTCCAGGACGAACGTCCATGGAAAGGGTTGTTCCTCCAGACCTGGGAATTCCAGATCGTGGTCGGCCTGAAACCGCGCGTTGTCGCTGTGGAAATGGACGAACGCCGCAACATCCGCGGCCGGGAAATCCGGCGGACAACGCCAATAGGATTTCAGCAGAAAACTCTCGCCGCGCTGGAGCGGCCGGGGCGCGACGGAGAGTCCCAGCAGCGCCAAACCGCCGCGGAAGTTCACGGGCGCCGGCAAATCCGGCGTCCACAGGCGTTGGTACGATTGGGCGATGGTTTCCGCCTCTGCCACCCGGCCCGTGTCGCGCAAGAGCGCCGCCAGTCGTTCGGCGGCCGGCGGGTTCGCCGGAAACGCGCGGAGCGCTTCGCGATGGAGTTGTTCGGCCTCGGCGGCGTTCGCCGCGGAAAGGGCTTCGGCCACGCGGGTCAGGGCGAGGGACAGCGATCGCGCGCCGGCGACCAACACGCCCGAGCCGGTCCAATGCAAGGCGCGCACGCCGGCATAGGCTTCCCGCCAATCGCCCGGGCCGAAAGTAAACAGCGTCCACGGCCCCATGGGTGTTTCGGCCATCCGGACGTGCGCCTTGGCCAGCGCCGCGCGGGTCATGGCGACGTCTTCGGCGGCAACCAGCAGGGCGAGGCCCGGAACGAGTTCGATCGTGGGATCGAAGGGGGGATCCGAGGCATCGCGGACGTAACTTTCGGTGACGATCCGGTAGGGTTCCGTGCCGCGGAGTTGGGACCCCGCCCAGCGGTCGCAGTACAGCAGGGCCGGCGGTTGTTGGTCCAGCCGGCTCCGGAGCGATGCCAATGCCGGCACCGGATCCGGCGCGGGTCCGCCGGACGTGAACAGCCGCAATTCGGCCAAATCCCACGGTTTGTCTTTGGAAAAGCGGAGGCGGAATGCGTCGGTGGATTCCGCGCGCACGCGAAATTCCGCGCGGCGAAACGTGCCCCGCCAGTACGGGCGGGGGCCCCACCACGAGAAATCGGTCGGAATCATCGCCGCGCCCAGCGGTTGCCATTCGGTTTGCCCGGCGCGCTTGGTTTCGACTTGCAGCGCCGGGGCGCCGCGAGTGCCGCCCTCCAGACGGATCGCCCGCAGGGCGACCGGCTTGGCAAGGCGGATTTCCAGCCACCCTTCGGAATCGCCCGGCCAGCAGGGAGCGAGCATGCCGTCGTTCAGAATGGGCTTCAAATCCGCGCCGCGATTGTTGCGAATGGAAAGAATATCCTCCGGAGGGATTTCCGTTAGGCCGTCGGAGGGCGGTTCAAAGTCGTAGTACAATTCATGGCCGGCCACCGCGGCATAGGTGGCCGCGCCATCCGTCATGGCCAGAAATCGATTTACGGCGCCGTTTTGATCGAGCACGGCGGGGCGGGAACCGCGTTCGATCCGGTTCCAATATGGCTCGAGGCGCAGGCCATTGGCGGGCCAAAAGACGAATTCCTCGTGGAGTTCGAAGTTCAGTCCGCGCTCGAGATAGGGACCGTAGAGGCCGTCGATGCGCTGCTGGTGCAGAAAGGCGGCCAGTTCCAAGGTGCGGGCGTGTATTGCGGCATATTTTCGTGCTTTGGACGGGTATTGCTTCAATGCCGGCAACTGCGCCAGAATCAGCAAGGGCAGCAAAATCCAGGCCGGCCGCCAGCGCCGGCCCAGCAGGGCGATGGCTGTGGCGATGGCCACGACGCCGGGCGGGACCAAGGGTAGCAGATACCGCGGGGTGGCGTCGGCGCCGTACTTGGTCAGACTGTAGATCGTCGCCGTCACGGGCAGGGCCAACGCGAGGACCGTCAGCGACGGCAAGCGCGCCTGCCACGGGCCCTGTTTCCGCGCGCATCCTTTTGCCAGCAGGAGCGGCACGACCAGGCACAATGCGCCGATCCCGATCGCCAGCGCCAAGCCCACGGGCGTGGGCAAGACCCGCACGCCGAGGAGCGGATAGAGCGTGTCCTTGAAGAAAATCGCCAAATTGGAAATGAACAGCGTTTTGTCAAAGGAGCTGCCGACTTTGAGCGAGGCGAATCCGTGCGCGGCGTTCCAGGCGAGCCACGGGGCCGCGCCCACGGCAAAGCCGAGAAGACCTCCCGTCCACACCCGCCAGTGGAAAGCGCGCCAGCGCAGAAAGAGGATGAGCGTCAATCCCGCCGTCGCCAGCGAAAAGACAACCATGGGGCTCGACCACCAGCCCAGACCGGCAAAGAAACCCAAGACTGCGAATTCCCAAGCCCGGAGAGAGCCCGATCGGCGGAACCGTTCGAGGAGGGGGCCCGTCAGGGCGAGCACCATGGCGTTGGTAAACGTGATGGCTGCGTAGCCCATGCCCCCGGTGTAGCGAAGGAAATGCTCGGGACCGACAACCAGCAGGGCCGTCGCCGTCAACCCGGCGGCCGGGCCCGCCAGATGCCGGGCCCAGAAAAACGCCACGCCGACAATGGCCACCCCGAAAAGCACCACGCCGAAGTTCATCGTGAATCCGTTGCAGCCCAGCAGGCGGCAGACCGGGGCGGCGACGAAGAATTCAACCGTGCCGACTTGCTCCTGGCCCAGAAAGAACGGAGGAAATCCGGTGCCGTCGGCGATTTGTTTCGTCATGATGCCGTTGACGGCCAGGTTCGGATCGGTGCTGTGGCGCAGGGCCCAGGCCGTCCACAGGCGCACGCCGAGCGCCGCCGCCAGCAGCAGCGCGGCCAGCGCCGCCAGACCGAACCGGCCGGCGCGGTGTTCTGTATGTCCGAACGAATCCATGGGAAGCCAATAACGCCCCTTGGAAAAGGGGCGGGGGCGTCTTGCATCCGCGGTGCCGCGATAGATCCGAAGTCAGTTCGCCCAACCGGGCAATTCGATCGTGGCCGGCAGCGGCACGTTGTCGTTGTCGACCATAGGGTCCGCGAACCGAACGGCGGCAAAAGGCTCTCCGTTCTTGTAGAGCACGGCGACGAACGGCTTCGGGAAGGAGGAATCGACGCGGGTGGAACCGTACGACAGCATTTTGGCACCCGTCGGGTAAACGTCGATCTGGTAGTAGGGAAACTCGGTGCCATCCACGACGCACTTGGTGTTTTGCGCCGTGCATCCGTAGGTCGTGTACAGGGAATTGGGCCACTTGATGGCCGTTGCCTTGCCTTGATGCAAGGTTTCGCCGGCGTAGTTTTGCCAGCGGGCCATTTCGTCCATGCGTGGCCAGGTTCCCCCGCCGGCCGGAACGACCGGGTTGGTCAAGGTCGTGCCGCCCGAACTGCCGCCATCGTCGTCGCTCCCGCAGCCCGCCGTCCACAGGCCTAAACTCCCGCCAACCGCGGCAATCCCCAGCCATTTGATCCATGTTGTTTTCATCTGGTTCTTCCTGTTTTTGTTGTTGCGTCAAAACGGATTGCGCCCTTCGGCCGCCACTTTTGTATTTACATCCATGGGAAAAACGGTTTTTATGTGAAAACCGAAAATTGCGCGAGTATTCATATAGAAAACCCCCATGGCGTCAAGAAGGGAAAAATCCCGCGGAGGCCGTCCGGCCAAATTCGCCGAGCCCAGCCGACCGGTCACGGTGACCTTGCCGGAGCGGGTATTGCGGATGTTGGCGGCCGTCGATTCCGACCGGGCCAAGGCCATCGCCAAATTGGCCGGCGCGCAATTGAGCATGGACGGCGCCTCCCTGCCGCCCGTGGCCACGGTCAAGATCGCCGAAGGAAAGGCCATCATTCTGGTCGGCTACAGCGCGCAGCTCAAGCGTCTCCCGTGGCT
>JAKLIL010000071.1 GCA_022709625.1 Verrucomicrobiota bacterium | reverse complement strand
CGCGCACGGTGCGCGGACCGCCGGCGAAAAGGCGATCGAAAATTGGCACGCGCTCGGAGTCGCCGTATTCGTGAATGACCGACGTCCAGCCGCGCAAGTTGAGCACGTGGTCAAACCACAGCGGGATGTATTGCGAAGCGCGCAACTGGAACTGATAGGTATCTTCATCCGCGCCGAATGGTCCCCCCGCCAGCGTGGCGGAGACCGAGCCGCGGAAGCCGCGCGTGGCGATGAACGTGCGGTCGCGCGTGTCGCGGATGAGTTCCACCGTGCCGTAGCTCTTGATCCGGCTGCCTTCTTCCGCCTGGATCGACGCGCTCGCGTTCGTCGCGACGTCCTGGATCTCGATGTTTTCCAGCCCGTAGATCCAGTTGACGCGGTCGAAGGTGAACAACCGCTTGCCGAGGGTCACGGCGCCGCCCACGTTTTTCTGGTCGTATTCGTCGCTGAAATATTCCGCGTTGCGCTGGAACAGGTCCAGGCCCAGCGACAACGGCCGGTCGAGGAACCAGGGCTCGATGAAGGTCAATTCCAGATCGTTGCGCTTGGTGCCCGCCTGCGCGCGCAGGGTCAGCTTCTGGCCGCCGCCGCTGAAGCGGGGCCAGTTGAAGAGGTCGAAGTTGCCCTGCTTCAGTTCGATGTAGCCGATCAGGCTGTCCTCGCTCGAATAGCCGGCGCCGACCATGAACTGCCCCGTGCGCTGTTCCTCCACGTCGAAGACCAGATTGTAGCGGTTCGAGATCGCGGTGCTTTCGGGATAGGTGTTCACGAACGAAAAATAGTTCAGGTTCCGCACGCGGTTCTCGCTGGCCCGGATCTTGACTTCGTTGTAGACGTCGCCCGGAACCACGCCGATTTCCCGCCGGATCACCTTGTCCTTGGTCTCCGAGTTGCCCCGGATTTCGACGTTCTGGACGTAGGCCAGGGTGCCTTCCCGCACCTGGTAGGATACCGCGGCGGTCGCCGCGTTGGTATCCAGCGCCAGCCGCGGATCGACCTCGGTCTTGATGTAGCCGCGCGAACCGTAGAAATCCCGGATGGCCTGCGCGTTGCGCTGGATGTCCGCCAGCCGCGCCGTGCCGTCCGGCGGCATCGCCACGCCGCGCGCGACCTCGTTGCTCGGGAACCGGGCGAGGCCCGCGACGTCCCAACGCGCGAGCGCGTAGCGCGGCCCCTCCGCCACGGAAAAGAAGACGTCGATTTTCTTGCGGCCCACGTACACGAACGTCGGTTCGCCGACCTGGGCGCCGAGATAGCCGAGGTCCATGAACGCCTTGCGGATCGCCTCGCGGTCGGCCAGCAGGTTGCCGGGCTCGTAGGTGCCCGCGTTGTTGAAGAACGACAGCCACGAAGACTGTTTTTGGGTCATGACCTTGCGCAACGCGCCCGGCGACACGTGGCGGGCGCCCGGGAACCGGATGCGGCGCACGACGGCCCGGCGGCCTTCCGCCACGCGGATGGCCACATCCGTGAATTCGGGCTGGTCCGCCACCGGCGTGAAGGTCCACGTCACCTTCGTTTCGGGGAAAAACTCCTTGCGGTAGCTGTCCCGGACCTTTTGGGCCTTCTCGCCCAGCCGCGCGTTGTCCACCCGGTCGCCGGAACCGATTTCCATCAGCGTGCGGACCTTCTTGTTGCCGAGGACTTCGGCGCCCGCAATCGTCAGGTTGCGGATCTTGGGCCGGCCCGCGACCCGGAACCAGAGGATGGCGCCGCCGTCCGCGGTCGGTTCCAGCCGCGTCTCGGCGTAGGAATAGAGGCCGGAACGCTGCAGCGCGCGGATGTCTTCCGAGAGCGCGGCCCGGTTCAATTCCTGGCCGACGCGGGCGCTCACCTGGGCGAGGACTTGTTCGGCGTTGACGGGCACGGCGCCTTCCGGGGCGACCCGGACGTCGCGAATCGGCAGGGCCGAGGCCGCCGTGGCGGCAAACAGCGCCGCGACCGCCGCCGCGCGCGCCCACGGGCGCTTCCCGGTCCAGGTGGCGTTCATTCGGCGCTCCCGGAATCCACGCCTTCGCGGCGGTTCTCGAAGCGGGTGAAGCGGCCGTCGAAATCCAGCTTGATTTCACCGATGGGCCCGTTGCGGTGTTTGGCGACGTTCAAAATGGCCAGGCGGGCGTCCTCGTGGTCCTTGTCGTCGGGGTACAGGCAGGGCCGCCGCAGCAGCATGACCACGTCGGCGTCCTGCTCGATGGCGCCGGAATCGCGCAGGTCCGACAGTTTCGGCACCGCCGTGGAACCCCGGGTTTCGGGGGCGCGGCTAAGCTGGCTCAGCACCATCACGGGCACCTTCAGTTCCTTGGCCATGCTTTTGAGCGCCTGGGAAATCGCCGCGGTTTCGCGCTGCCGGTTCTCGTCCGAGTAGCGCGAATAGTTCATCAGCTGGAGATAGTCGACGACGATGAACTGGACGTCGTGTTTGCGTTTCAGGCGGCGGGCGCGGGCGCGCAGATCCAGCGCTTCGAGACCGGCCGAGTCGTCCACGTAGATGGGCGCCTGCCGCAAGACGTCCGCGGCGCCGGCGAGCTTGCCGTGCTCCGGCGGGCCCACGAGGCCCGACGAGAGGCTCTGGGCGGACACGCGGGCATGGCTGCAAATCATGCGGCGAACGAGGGATTCCGCGGACATTTCGAGGCTGAAGACCGCCACGGGGCGGGGCGGCTGGCCGCGCGCGCCCAGCGCCACGTGTTCGGCGACGTTCAGCGCCAGGGAGGTTTTGCCCATCGAGGGCCGCGCGGCGAGCACGATCAAATCCCCCGGCTGCATGCCGAGCAGGAGCCGGTCGACGTCTTCGTAGCCGGTCGAGATGCCGGTGGTGCCCTTCTTTTCCGAGATGAGCTTTTCGACCTCCTTCATCTCCTCGTTGACGAGCTGGCACCAGACGCGTTCGACGCCGATGCGCTTTTCGCTGAGGTCGAAGAAGGCCTCTTCGGCGTCGTTGAGGACCGTTTCCGCCCCCTGCTCGCCCTTGTAGCAGTGTTCGGTCACCCCGCGGGCGGTATCGATGATGCGCCGCAGCAGGTGGTATTCGTAGACGCGCTGGATGTAGTATTCGGCGTGGGCCGTGGTCATCGCCCCGCCGGCCAGGCGCGCCAGCTCGTCCTCGCCCCCCACGGCGTCGAGCAGCTGCGTTTCCCGCAGGCGTTCGGCCACGGTGACGAAATCGACCGGCTTGCGTTCGCCGTGCAGGTCCAGCATCGCCTGGAACAGGCTCTGGTGGGTCTGCAGGTAGAACGAGTCGGCCGAAAGCTGCCGCTCGACGCACAAGTCGAGGATGCGCGCGGCATCCAGCAGCGCGCAGCCGAGGACCGCCCGTTCGGCTTCCTCGCTGTGCGGCGGGACGCGTTCGGCCGGACGGACCGCGCGGCCGCCCGCCGCCGTCTCTGCCGCTCCCGCCATGGCCCCCGCCCTACTCCGCCGGCGCGGCGGCCTTTTCGGCGACGACCTTCACCCTGAGCTTGCCGCGCACCTCCGGATGGAGATGCAGGGCGGCTTCGTGTTCGCCCAGCGACTTGAAGTGCTCGTACATCGCCAGCTGCTTTTTGGGCAGCTCGATGCCGTGGTCCGCCGCCAGTTTCGCCAGCACGTCGGCCGCGCCCACCGAACCGAACAGGCGGCCGTCGGCGTTCGCCTTCACGGCGCAGACCACCGTCAGCTTTTCGAGCTTCGCCAGCAGAACTTCGGCCTCTTCCTTTTCCTTCGCGAGGCGGACGACCGCCTCGGCGCGCTTCTTTTCGATCAGCCGCTTGGTCCCGGGGGTCAGCGTGGTCGCCAGCTTCTTCGGAAAGAGGAAGTTGCGCGCGTGGCCCGCCCGCACGCGGCAGGAGTCGCCGGAGCGCCCCAGATCGGCGACGTCTTCCAGCAGGATCACTTCAATGGATTTGCCCATGGCACACCGTTCCTTCCGCCGCCTACGGCAGCAATCCCATCGTCCGCGCGCGCCGGATGGCGCGCTTCACTTGGCGCTGCTGTTTCGCGTTGGCGCCGGTAATCCGCGCCGGCACGATCTTGCCGCGCTCGGTCATGAACTTGCGCAGGAATTCGTAGTCCCGGTAGTCCACCTGCTGGTCGGCCTTGAGCAGCCGCGCCCGCGTCCGCCCCGCCTCGTCGCCCTTGGATTCGCGCCGCGGCGCCCGTTTTTTCTTGCTCTTCATCATATGTCCCGTACTCCGTGTTTAAAAGGGGATTTCTTCGTCGTCCGCGGGCTTGGCCAGCGGTTCATCGAAAGCGGCCGGCGCGGCGGCCGGGCCCGCGGCGGGCGGCGGCGCATCGCGCACTTCCGCCGTGCGGCGGGGACTGCCCAGGAACTGGACGCGCTCCGCCCGCACCTTCAGGCGCGACCGTTTCTGGCCGGTTTCCTTGTCGTCCCAGGTATCCATCTGCAGGCGGCCCTCGACGCACACCGGCGAGCCCTTGGACAGGTATTGCTGGCAGGTCTCCGCCTGCCGGTCCCAGACGTCCACGTCCAGGAACAGCGACCGTTCGACGCGCTCCCCGCTCTTGTTCAGGTAGGAATCGTTGACGGCCAGCCGCAGCGTCGACACCGCCGTGCCCGACGGAATCCGCCGCAGCTCGGGATCCTGCGTGAGGTTCCCGATCAACAGCACCTTATTCAGCGACGCCATGGGCGACCTCCTTTTGCGGCGCCGGCGGCGCGGCGGGCGCCGCGACCACCTGCACGCGAAACACCTGCTCGTTCAGTTTCAAGCGCGCCTGCAGGGCCGCGACCTTGTCGCCGGCCAACTGGAAGGCGATCAGGCCGTAATGGCCGCTGTGCTGCTTCTGCATCGGACGGGCGAACTCGCGCTTGCCCAGCCGCGTGCTGCTGGTCGTCTTGCCGCCCTGCTTTTCGATCTCCGCGCGGACGGTTTCGACGGCGGCGTCCCACTCCGTTTCCTTCAGGGTTTCCCGAAAGATGATCATTGCCTCGTATTTATTCACCTCATGCCTCCTCAATTGAACCGGTTCATCGCGCTTTCCACGCCCTCGACCAGCAAACACTCCAACGCCTCGGCCGCCTGGACCGCCGCTGCCGCCACCGCTTGGCGCTCCGCGGCGTCCAGCCGTTCCAGCACGTGGTCCGTCAAACTCCGTCCTTCCCGCTGCGCGCCGACGCCGACCCGCACCCGGGCGAATTCCTCCGTCCCGAGCCGCTCGATGACGGACTTCAGTCCGTTGTGGCCGCCGGCGCCGCCCTTGGGCCGAATCCGCAACGTGCCCAGCGGCAGATTGACGTCGTCGGCCACGACGATCAAGTCCTGCGCGGCCAGGCCAGCCGGGCGCATCAGGCCCGGCAGCACGTCGCCGCTGCGGTTCATGTAGGTCAAGGGCTTGGCCAGCAACAGCGGCCCGGCACCCTCCAGCGCGGTTTTGGCGGTTTGGACGGGCCGGCGCCACGAGCGGCGGAACGTCGCCCGCCGGCGCTTGGCAAACTCGTCCAGGACCGCCCACCCGGCGTTGTGCCGCGTGTGCGCGTAGGCCCGTCCGGGATTGCCCAGCCCCACCACCAGTTTCATGCGCGGGAATCCGCTCCGGCCGCCAGCGGCGGTTTACTTCTTCTCCTTCTTGTCTTCCTTGCCGGCGGGCGGGGCCTTGGCGGCTTCCTTGGCCGGAGCCTTGGCTTCCTTGCCCTTGTCCGCGCCCTCGGCGCCTTCTTCCTCTTCCTTCTTCTCGGTCAAGACTTCGGGGCCGGCGGCGGCAGTCGCGGCGGCGGCTTCCGCCTCGGCCTTTTCTTCCTCCTCCGTGCGCGGCGCGGCCACGGCGGCCACCACCTGGTCGGGCGCGTCCAGCACCTTGTATTTCGCGGCGTCGATCTGGACGTCGCGCACGCGCAGCGTCTTGCCGATCTGCAGGCTCGCCACGTCCAAGGCGACTTCTTCGATCAGGTCGCCCGGCAAGCATTGCACGGTCAGCGCGCGCAGCACGTGCTCCAGGATGCCGCCTTCGTTCGCCACGCCGGTCGGCACGCCCGCCAGCCGGATCGGCACTTGGATCTCGATCTTGCGGGTCATCGAAATCTCGTAGAAATCCACGTGGATGACGCGGCCCGTGAGCGGATGGTGCTGCATCGCCTTGAGCATCACCTTGAAGGGCTTGGCCGCGCCTTCCACCGCCAGGTCGACGATCATGTTTTCGCTGCGGTGGCTGCGCAGCATCATCACGAAGTCGTGTTCGTTGAGCTGGATGTCCACGCCGGGGCGCCCTTCGCCGTACACCACCGCCGGGAACCACCCGGTGCGGCGCAGGCGGCCGGCGGCGCCGCTTCCCTTGCCGGCGCGCGGCCGGGCCGTCAATTTCGTTTCTTTCATTGCGTTCTCCCTTGATGAATCTCGAACAGCCTGGAGACGGATTCGTCCCCGTAGATCCGCTTGATCGCGTCGCCCAGCAGGTCCGCGACCGTCAGGATCGTAATCGGAAATTCGCCCCAGTTTTGCGGCTGGATGCTATCGGTGGTGACCAGTTCCTCGAGGCCGGAGTCCTGCAGCCGCTGGATGCCCAGCGGGGTGATCGGGCAGTGGGTCACCGCCGCGCGCACCGACTTGGCGCCCTGGGCCTTGACCAGCTTGGCCGCCGCGCAGAGCGTGCCGGCCGTCGTGGTCATGTCGTCGACGAGCACGCAGTCCTTGCCCTCGACCTCGCCCACCAGGCGGAAGGCTTCGACCTCCGTGGCCGAGGTCCGGTGCTTGCCGGCCAGCGCGAGTCCCGCGTCCAGCAACTGGGAATAGGAATAGGCCATTTTGAGGCCGCCGGGATCGGGGGCCACCACCATGCGGTTCCGGGCCGGCAGCTTGGCGCGCAGATGGCGCACCAGCAGCGGCGCGGCGTAGAGATGGTCCACCGGAATGTCGAAGAAACCCTGGATCTGGGGCGAATGCAGGTCGATCGTCAGCACGCGGCCCACGCCCGCCGCCACCAGCAGGTTGGCCACCAGCTTGGCCGAAATCGGCACCCGGGAACGCTCCTTGCGGTCCTGCCGCGCATAGGCGAAAAACGGCATCACGGCCGTGATGCGCTTGGCGGAAGCCCGCCGGGCCGCGTCGGTCATGATCAGCAATTCCATCAGGTAGTCGTTCGGCGCCGTCCCCGTCGGCTGGATGATGAAGACGTCCCGCCCCCGCACCGTCTCTTCGTAGGTCACGGAAATCTCGCCGTCGGGGAACCGCCCGATGCTGGCCTGGCTCAGCGGCACGCCCACCCGCGCCGCGATCTTTTCCGCCAGCGGCCGGTTCGCATTCCCGGTGAAAATCTTGATGTGGTTCTGCATGGTTTCGTTTCTTTCGCTCGTTCTTTTCCCGGCGCAATGGTTGCCCGACTAGGATTTGAACCTAGACTCTGGCCTCCAAAGGGCCGTGTGCTGCCATTACACCATCGGGCAATGCGTTCGATGGCATTCCGCAATCGCGCAACGGCAGCTCCGCGAGCGCCGCGCCCGACCGTGACAAAGAACAAACCGGCCCGCCCTTCCGGGCGGACCCGTTCCAAAAACCCGCGCACCTTACCCGCCCCCTCCCGAAAAGTCAACCCCCCTCAAAATCCCAACAAAATCCACCTCTCGCCAAGTTCGCCAAGAGCGCCAAGCCCAAGCGGATCGGAATGGAGCCCCGACGCCCCGGCGGGAAACTGCCCCCCCGCCCATATTCGCGGGAAGTCGCCAGTCGCGCCCTCTATTTACGGTAA
>JAKLIL010000070.1 GCA_022709625.1 Verrucomicrobiota bacterium | reverse complement strand
GGGGGGGGGGGGGGAAGGGGGGAGGGGGGTAAAGGGAAGGGGGGGGGGGGGGGGGGGGGGGGGGGTGGGGGGGGGAAAGGGGGGTGGGGGGGGGGGGGGGGGGGGCCGCGGGGGCGGGATTACAGGTCGATCCAGTAACGGCCGAATGGCTTTCCGGTTTCAGGATTCAGGCGGATATCCTCCAGGCGGCCGCCGACGGATTCGACGGACCGGATGGACGGGAGATTGTCGACCGATATGGTCAGGAGCGCCCGCCTTTCGCCGGTTTTCCGGAGTTCGGCCAGCGCGAGCCGCAGGATGTCCTTCGCATGCCCCCGGCCGCGGCGGTCGCGCCGGATGTACAATCCGATGTGGCCGCCGTGCGCGAGCAGCTTTTCGCTCAGATAATGGCGCATCCGCACCATGCCGATGGCCACGCCGTCATCGTCCAGCGCCCAGAAGATCGATTGGGGCACGAGCCCGGGCGGCACCTGGGCGGGATCGGTCATGGCGACGCATTGGTGGAGATACTCCTCCAGCGTCTTTTGGCCGGAGGGCACCGGCGTGCCCATGTATCCGTTTTCGCCGTCGCCGAGGTCTTCCAGCAGTTCCCGCAAGCCGTCGGGAGGAATCGAAGATGCCGGTTCAAGCTTCAAAAGTTTCGATCCGCAGGATGGCTTTATGTCGCGACAAATGGGGTGAGCCGAAGCCTATGGGGCGGGGGTATCGCCGCCGAGGGCTTCGATGTCGGCTTCGTCTTTCTTGCGGCCGGTGGCTTTCTTGTTCCGGATATACTCGCTTTTGCCGATGAAATGGACTGAGACGTCGCCATACTGGCCGGCGACGCGGTGGGCGTTGGCTTCGTCCCAGGTCAACCCGGTCAGGGAGGTCAGCAGGTCGATGCGGACGGGAGGGACGCCAATATCAGTAGTCAGGAAACAGGAGTAGGATTCAGAAGAAGGGCGGAATCAAAAAAAGGAGGATCAGTCGGTGTTCAGGTCTTTGAGTTGAACAACGCGAGCAGTTCTTTGAAGTCGGGTTGCAGGTCCATCGTGTTGCTTTCGGAGTAGTTCGACGGCGGCAATGCGGGCGGCGGGGGGCTGCTTGAGCCAATGCCGGAGATCAAGCCGGGAGGCCTCGGGATCCCGGAGGGGACGGCGGTTTAGGACGGGTTGGATCATGGGTGAAGATTGCCCTCACTCCCTCCTCCCCTCAAGGTCCCCACGCCCTCAAAAACAGTGGCAGTTTAGTGGCAATTCCCATCCCGGGCCCTGCATTTTCCGGCCCCCCGCCCCCGAAGACCCCACATCAGCCCCATTTCGGCCTCCAGGCCATCAAAGTCTGACCGGCGAAGAATGGGAGCCTTGGCCGACGAAGGACGCCCACAAAGCCTTCCAGGGCGTCCAAATCGCCCGCCGGGAGCGTTTTTGGGGTCTTGTCCGAACCGAACCCGTCCCGAAAGCCATCGTAAGCGGTCAGGGGGCGTCACGCGGGTTGACGGCGCGCCGGACTTGCCCCCATAGCCCCCGCCGGCGAATCAAGCAGGCGCATGCCGGTGACCTTGGTGAGCCCCAGAACAGCCCGATTTCCGGCAAGGTTCCGGCAAGGATTTCTGCCATTCTGTGCGTTCCTGTGCGTCCATCTGCGTTTTGACCATTTTGCACAATCGGTTCGCGGGCATGAAAAAGCCCCGAAACGGGGAGTTTCGGGGCGTCAGCCAGAATGGGTTTTTTCTTACCAGCGGTAGTGGGCGAACGCCTTGTTGGCGGCGGCCATCTTGTGCGTGTCGTCGCGCTTTTTGACGGCGTTGCCTTGGTTTTTGTAGGCGTCGAGGATTTCCAAGGCCAGGGCGCGCTGCATCGAGGCGCCTTTGCGGCCATGGCTAAAGTCCACGATCCAGCGCAGGGCGAGACTGGTCTGGCGCGCGGCGGGAACTTCCACGGGCACCTGGTAGGTGGCACCACCGACGCGGCGGCTCTTGACCTCGACCTTCGGTTTGATGTTTTCCAGCGCCTGCTTGTAGACTTCGATGGGGTCCTTGCCTTCGGTCTGTTCCTTGACCTGTTCGAGGGCGCCGTAGACCGTGCGCTGGGCCGTGGATTTCTTGCCGCGGCTCATGATGATGTTGACCAAATGGGTAACCAATTCGCTGCCGTAGCGGGCATCGGGGGCGAATTCGTGCGATTCTGCTCTGCGCCTTCTCATGCCATTCGCCCTTCTACTTTGCGGCCTTGGGGGTCTTGGTGCCGTATTTCGAACGGCCGCGCCGGCGGGTTTCGATGCCGAGGCAATCCAAGGTCCCGCGAATGATGTGGTAGCGGACGCCGGGCAGGTCCTTGACGCGGCCGCCGCGGATCAGCACCATGCTGTGCTCCTGCAGGTTGTGCCCTTCGCCCGGGATGTAGGCGGTCACTTCCTGCCCGTTGGTCAGGCGCACGCGGGCCACCTTGCGCAACGCGGAATTCGGCTTCTTCGGGGTCATCGTCTTGACCAGCAGGCAGACGCCCCGCCGCTGGGGGCACCGCTGCAGGGCGGGCGCCTTGCGCTTCGCACGCAGGGGGCTTCGGCCTTGTTTCACCAATTGATTGATCGTCGGCATATCGTTCTGTTCGTTCCTTCTTCAGTCGTTCCTAGGGCACAAATAAGCGCGCACACTACCACGTCCTCCCGTCCGTTGGCAACCCCCTTGTGCGGTTTTGGCGCTTTTTTTTACCCGCTCCCAACGGGGTGCCGATTAAGCGTGCATTCGTCCATCTCCGCGCCTAGGATGAGCCCTCGGAGACTATGAACAAGTTGCGTCTGGAGGGGTTGCCCATGAAAATGCTGCTTGTCGGCGTCTTGGCGGCGGGTCTGGCGGGATCGTCCGCCGCGGCCGCCAAACCCGCCCCGGTCCAGGGGAAATCCCCGTTGCGCGTGGCCATGCTTTCCGATGGCAACACCTTCAGCGACAATTCGTTCAACCAAAATTGCCGCGAGGGCATCGAAGAGATGCTCTATGTCGGCACGCCCATCTTCGTCCAATTCGTCGAAACCTATTCCCCCGCCAATTTCGAACGCAAACTGGCCGCCTTCGCCGAACGCGACTACCGGCTGCTGATCGGCATCGGCTACCGCATGGCGCCGGCCATTGCCGCCGTGGCCCCCGAATATCCCCGCGCGCTGTTTGCCTGCATCGACGGCGATTTCCCCGAGCTTCCGCACAACGTCTGGGCCCTGACCTTCCAAGTGGACGAATGCGCCTTCCCGGCGGGCTATTTGGCCGCGGCCTGGGCCGACCTGCAGGATCCCGCCGATTCGGCCGTCGCCTGGGTGGGCGGCATCGACGTCGACAGCGTCAACCAGTTCGTCGTCGGCTTCCGGAACGGGGCCGCCCGGTACAACGCGGCCAAGGACAAATCCGTTCGGATTCTGGGCGGACACGTCGGCGCCTTCGACGATTTCGCCGGGGGGCAAAAGCTTGCCGAGGGCTTTCTCGATGCCGGGGCCGACGTGATTTTCGGCGTCGGATCCATCTCGGGCAACGGGGGCATTGCGGCGGCCAAAGCGCGCGGCAAATGGGCGATCGGCGTCGATACCGACCAGTACCACACCTTGGTCGACGAGCGGGACGCCCTCCTCACCTCCTGCCTGAAACGCATGGACCGCGCCGTGCAACACGCGGTCACGGCCGCGCTCGACAACCAATTCTGGGGCGGCACGCGCTATGTCGGCAACCTGGCCAACCGCGGCGTTGGCCTCGCGCCGTTCCACGCCTACGAAGACCGGATTCCCGACACCCTCAAGCAGGAACTGGTCGATCTGCAGCGCGGCATTCTCGAAGGCCGGATCGCCACCGGCTGGCCGGTCGCGCCGGCTCCGGCCGCGACGCCATGAAAACGCCGCTGTTTGCCCGCCTCTTCGGCGAACGGCCCAAAACCATTGTCGGCATGATCCACGTCCGCGCCCTGCCGGGCACGCCCCGCCATGCCGGCGGCATGACGCCGATCCTCGACCAGGCGCTCGCCGAGGCCGAAACCTACCGGGCCGGCGGCATCCATGCCTTGATGGTCGAGAACATGCACGACGTCCCCTACGTCCAGCGGCCCGGCCCCGAAATCGTCGCCGCCATGGCCGTCGTGGCCCGCGCGGTGAAACAAGCGCAGCCCCAGCTCCCGCTCGGCATCCAGATTCTGGCGGGGGCCAACGCCGAGGCGCTGGCCGCCGCCTTGGCCGCCGGCGCCGATTTCATCCGCGCCGAAGGGTTCGTGTTCGGCCACCTGGCCGACGAAGGCTACATGGACGCCTGCGCCGGCGCCTGGCTGCGCCGCCGCAAGGCCCTCGGCGCCGAATCCATCGCGGTCTTCGCGGACATCAAGAAAAAGCATGCCGCCCACGCCCTCACGGCCGACGTCGACATCGTCCAGACCGCCCACGCCGCCGAATTTTTCCTGGCCGACGGCCTCATCCTGACCGGCGCCGCCACGGGCGACCCCGCCAGCGTGGCGGAACTCCGCGCGGTCGCCGCCGCCACCCGGCTGCCGGTGCTGGTCGGCTCCGGCATCACCGCCGAAAACCTGCCCGACTATCTGCCGTACGCCGACGCCTTCATCGTCGGGTCCTTCTTCAAGCGGGACGGATACTGGGCCAACCCGCTCGATCCGGACCGCATCCGCCGCTTGATCGACGTCGTGGCCTAGGCGCACGGCGGGCTACGCGCACCAACGCCGGCACATTAGGAACGCCTTGGCGCCGCCGATTCCGTCCGGACACCGGCAAGTTTCCACGGCATGGAAAACTTTTCCGGCGGTTTTCCACGCCATGGAAAATCGTGGCGCGGGACGAATCGGGCTGGCGGAATTCCGTCCGCCGTGCCAGCATGGCTCCATGGCCAGCGCCTATTGGTTTCCCGCTCCGCTGCCGGCGGACTTTCCCTGCCGCGTGGCCTTGCGCTGCGCCCGGCTCGTCGGCCTGGCCTACGCGCTCTACCAGCAATGGTCCGATGCCGGCAAGCCGCCCGCGGCCCGCATGCGTTTCCGGCCCGTCGCCCTCGGCCGCATCGTCCTGGCCGATCCGTTCTGGCGGACGTTGACCTACCGCAAGCCCCGCCCCCGCGGCCCCAAAGCCACCGGGCCCCGTTTCCAGACCATGGTCGAGCATACGCCCGCGGGCGCCTGCGCCGAATCCGGCAAGATCCTCTACATGGTGTTCCGCGGAACGATCGGCAACGCCGAGAAAATCACGAATTTCATGGCCGGCAAGGAAGACGCCGTCTTCGACGATTTGCCCGGCGGGGGCGTGCACCGCGGCTTTCTCCGATGCTACGCCACCGTACGCGAGTCCATCCTGGATTTTCTCGAGGCGCGGGCCGGACGCGACAAAACCATCCGGATCGCGGGTTACAGCCTCGGCGGCGCGCTGGCGTCCCTCGCGGCCATGGACGTCGCCACGTCCTGGCTGCCCTACCGCAAGCTGGAAGTCTTCACGTTCGCGTCGCCGCGGACGGGCTCCGTCAAATGGGCCGAGCACTACGACCGGCAGCGCCAGTCCTCGTGGCGGATCGCCAACAAGCAGGATCCCGTCGCCAAAGTCCCGTTCAAGTTCCTGGGCTACCGCCACGTCGGCGTGCCCCTGCGCTTCGCGGCGCTCTCCGGCCTGGCCGCGCACAGCCTGGACAACGCCTATCTGCCGGTCCTGCGCGCCGCGGCCCATCCCCACAGGCCCACCCCGCAGGCGAAGGCCGCCAGCAGAAGCCGCAATTCCGTTTCCGTCGCGGCCGCGACCAGATGAGCGGCGACGGTGCTGGCGAAAGGCCAGCTCCGGTCGGCCGCCTCGGCGCACGTTTCGCTCCGGCCCGGCGACCAGCAGCGCCCGGCGCCGGCGAGTCCGCGGGCAAAATAGCGCTCGAGGATTTGGTTTTCCCGCCAGGCGACGGCCAGGTGGTGCCGGAAACGCGCCGGATCGCGCGTCCGATATTGCCAAGCCACGGCGTAGTAATGGTCCCGCTGGGCGAGGTGCAGTAATAATTCGTGGAGATACGGATCGCCGGAAAGCGGGAAGGACCGCAGAAACGCACGCGGATCGGCAAAGGCATCGTCGCGGCGGAGGCGGGTGCCCGCGGTGGCGCCCCGTTCGCGGTCGACGCGAAGCAAGACCGCCCGGTCCAGGCGGGAATGGAACACCCCGATCTCCGGATCGATGAGGCGATGGCCGTATTCGGTCACGACGCTGGGATTGTTGACCAGAAAACGCAGGAACGGGATCCGCGCCGCGACGGAATCGGCCCGCGCCGGCGTGATGGAAGTGGAGATGCCCAGCGCCAGCAGCAGCATCCAGGCCAGAACGCAGGTGCGCCAAATGGAACGCCGCCCAACCGGTCCCCGGATGCCGGCAGGCACCACGACCAAACCAATGAAGGCCAGCACGGCGACGCCGGCCAACAGGTTGAGGCGGATGTCGCGATAGTCCCAGAAGCGGCCGGGTACCAGCCACTGCAGGAATTCATCCAGCCAGGCGACCAGCGCCACGCCAAGGCCGGCGACCGGATAGACGAGAGAATCCTGCACGTGATGCCGCCAGGCGCGGAACAACAGGAAACCCAAGATGCCGTATTCCACGAAATGGATGGCCTCGATGGAACTCTGCAGTTGCCGGAGCAGCACCCAAACGGAAAACAACCCCAAGCCAACCAGCCAAGCCAGACGCCGGACAAGCCCTTGAGGCGGGGCGCGCCGCAAGCGGACCAAGGTGGCCGCCATGCCCAGCGCGCCGACGACCAGGGCCAGGACCAAATACATCCGCGGACCGACATGGCGTTCGAGCGCCGCTTGCATCGGCCGGGCCACGGGAATGGTCAGGAAGATGGCACCGATCCAGCCAGTGGCCCAAAGCCATGCCCACGCGGGGCGCAAAAACGAGGCTTTTCCAACCGATGGAACGAGCGGCGGCATCGCCGCCATAGTCGCAAAGAGGCCCGGCCATTGCCAACGGGAAAGCGACCATGGACCAGGCCGCCGTGCCGCCCGCAAGGGGGGGCGGCATCACGGGAAAACGAAATACAGCAGCAAGCCGACGACGGAAAGAACGATGCACAGCAACTGGCCGCGGTAGTTGCGGTCGCTGCGGCGACGCGTGCGTTTGCGATGAATCAACATACCGGCGACGCCGATCGCCAGGCCCACGCCGAGAATGGGGAGATACACCTTGAAATAGTCGGAGCGGCCGGCCGATTCCGCCGGCGTGGATTCCACCGGGATGGGCTGCTGGGGTATGGACACGCCCTGCGCCTCGCGTTCGCGCTGCGCGGCGGCGGCGATATCCTCCTTGTTGCGCCGGTTGTAGTCCGCGCTGGCAAGGCCCAGAAAGATCAGCACGTTGATCGCCAACAGAACATAGGTGACGTTGACGATATAGCGCAACGCCCGCGCCCATCCGTCTTCCCGGCGCTGGCGGCGGTCCGTCGGGGGCGGGGTTGCGGTGCCCACGCGCGTATCCTGATTCGGTTCCATCCGGCCCACTCCTTTTTTATGATCGCCGGTGAACGCTACAGCGCCGCCCAGCCGCCGATCTCCTCCACTTCGTCCTGGGCTTGCAGAAAGGCGTCGACCACGGCAGGATCGAACTGGGTGCCCCGGTTCTTCAGGATTTCCTCGCGCGCGGCCGCGGCGCTGCGGCCCGGCGAATACGACCGTGGCGAGCGGATGGCGTCGTAGGCGTCCACGACCGCGAAAATCCGCGCCCCCAGCGTGATCTCCTGTTCCTTGAGCCCGCGCGGATAGCCGGCGCCGTCGTAGCGCTCCTGGTGTTCGAGCACGATTTCGGAGGCCGGCTCCAGTCCCGGCCCCGCCTTGATGACGTTGTAGCCGATGTGGGGATGCATCTTCACGATCTCGCGTTCTTCCGCCG
>JAKLIL010000007.1 GCA_022709625.1 Verrucomicrobiota bacterium | reverse complement strand
CTGCTGAAGGTGATTCTGGAAACCTGCCTGCTGACCAAGGACGAGATCGGCAAGGCCTGCGAGGCGTCCATGAAGGCCCGCGCCGACTACGTGAAGACCTCGACGGGCTTCAACAAGGGCGGCGCCACGGCCGAAGACATCGCCCTGATGGCCCGCACCGTGGCGCCCCGGCGCCTCGGCGTGAAGGCGTCCGGCGGCGTCCGCACCTATGCGGACGCGATGCTGATGATCCGCCACGGGGCGACCCGCATCGGATCCTCGAACAGTGTGAAAATGATGGAAGAAGCCGCCGCCGCCACGGGCGGCAAATAAAGGAGGAGTCCCCATGGCCGAACTCAGAACCTACGTATTCATCGACAGCCTGCAGCCGCAGTTCGCCTCCTTTCTGGCGACCGTGGCCCGCGGCTACCTGCCCGTCGAAGGCCAGGCCGCGCTGTTCGTGGAAATCTCCCCGGGCATCGCGATCAACCAGGTCACGGACGTGGCGCTGAAGTCCACCCGCGTGCGCCCCGGCATGCAGATCGTCGAACGCCTCTACGGCATGCTGGAAATCCACTCCGATTCCCAGGCGGACGTGCGCCAGGCCGGCGCCGCCATCCTCAAGGACCTCGACCTCGCGGAAGACCAGCGCATCAAGCCGAAGATCTATTCTTCGCAGGTCATCCGCAACATCGACGACCACCAGACGATGCTGATCAACCGCATGCGCCACGGCAACATGATCACGCGCGGGCAGTCGCTCTACATCATGGAAGTCGCCCCCGCCGGCTACGCCGCCCTGGCGACCAACGAGGCCGAAAAGTCCGCCAACATCAACGTCCTGGAGGTCATCACGTTCGGCTCCTTCGGCCGGATTTGGCTCGGGGGCGAGGAGCGCGATATCGACGTCGCCTTCCGCGCCGCCGAAGCCGCGATCGAAGCCGTCACCGGCCGGGCCGAAACCGGCGGCGCCCGGCAATAGGCGAATTCAAGAAAAACAACACAAACCAACGAGGTAAGAACATGGCAGATGCATTGGGTATGATTGAGACCCGCTCCTTCCCCGCCACGGTGGAAGCCGCGGATGCGATGGTCAAGGCCGCCAAGGTCGAACTGGTCACCTACGAAAAGACGGGCGGGGGCTTCACCTCCGTCATCGTCCGCGGCGACGTCGCCGCCGTCAAGGCCGCCTGCGACGCCGGCCAGATCGCCGCCGGCCGCGTCGGCGAAGTGGTCGCCGTCCACGTGATCGCCCGCCCCCACGCCAACGTGGATGCGGTGCTCCCGCTCGGCCGCGCTCCGGCCAAGGGCGGCAAATAGCCCGCACCCCCGCGGCGGAAGCCGTTCGCCCGCGCGGACGGCTTCCGCCCAATCCCTGTAGCGCTCGTTTTCCGGAGGCAGCATGAATCTCGGCAAAGTCGTCGGCACCGTCGTGTCCACCCGCAAGGAACCCGTTTTGGACGGCATCCGTTTTCTCCTGGTTCGGCTCGTGGATCCCGACGGCAAGGAGACCTCCTCGTTCGTCGTCGCCGCCGACGCCATGGGCGCCGGCGTCGGCGAAATGGTCCTGACCGCGGCCGGTTCATCCGCCCGCCAAACGGCCCTGACCCAGAACAAGCCCGTCGACAACGTCATCATGGCGATCGTCGACACCTGGGAAGTCGGCGGCGAGACCAAGTACGTCAAATAGCGAGGTAGGGACGCCGCGGCGCGGCGTCCGCGCCGCCCCAACCCAACCGGCGGGAGTTCGACATGAAATTGACCGACCAGGACATTGAAGCCATCGCCCGGCGCATCGCCGGCGATTTGCGCGGCGCCCCCGCCCCGACCAACGTCGGCGTCCCCGCCTCTGCGCCGGCCGCCGGCGCGGCCTTTGCCGAAGGCGCTCTGGGCGTGTTCCCGACGGTGAACGAAGCCGTCGCCGCCGCCAAGGCCGCTTTCCCCGTCTATTCCAATTTGTGCCTCTCCAAGCGCGGCGAGGTCATCGAGAGCATCCGTTCCGTCATGCGCGAAAACGCCACGGCCCTCGCCAAGGCCGCCGCGGACGAAACGGGCCTCGGCCGCTTCGAGGACAAAATCCTCAAGAACCAACTCGTCATCGAAAAAACGCCCGGCACGGAAGATTTGCCGCCTGTCGCCTTCACCGGCGACCACGGCCTCACCCTGATCGAACCCGCCCCGTTCGGCATCCTCGGGGCGATCACGCCGACGACCAATCCCACCTCGACCATCATCTGCAACGCCATCGGCATGCTGGCCGCCGGCAACGCGGTCGTCTTCAACGTCCATCCTTCGGCCAAGCAATGCTCCATTCAAACCGTCGCCTTGCTCAACAAGGCCATTGTCGCCGCCGGCGGGCCGGCCAACGTCGTGACCTGCGTCGCCGAACCGACGATCGAGTCCGCCGGCCAGCTCATGAAGCATCCCGATGTCCGCGTCATCGTCGTCACCGGCGGCGGCGGCGTGGTCAAGGCCGCCATGTCCAGCGGCAAGCGCGCCATTTGCGCCGGGCCGGGCAATCCGCCCGTCGTCGTGGACGAGACTGCCGACATCGACAAGGCGGCCGCGGACATCGTCCTGGGCGCCTCCTTCGACAACAACGTCATCTGCGTCGAGGAAAAGGAAACCGTCGTCGTCGCCTCCGTGGCCGACAAGCTGATCCAGGCCATGCTGCGCAACAACGCGGTGTTGATCGACAAATCCAAGATTCCGGCCATGGAACAAGTCATCTTTTCCAAGATGGCCGGCCCGCGCGGCCATGCGGAAGTCCACCGCAAGTGCATCGGCCAGAACGCGGACAAGATTCTCTCCCAGATCGGCATCTCCGCCCCGTCCACCACGCGCCTCGCCATCGTCGAGGTGCCCGAAGACCACCCCCTGCTTTGGACCGAGCAGATGATGCCGGTCATGCCCATCTGCCGCGTGCCGAACGTGGACTACGCCATCGATATCGCCCTGCAGATGGAGGGCTTCAACTACCACACGGCGCTGATGCATTCGCGCAACATCGACAAGCTCTCGAAGATGGCGCGCCAGTGCAATTGCTCCATTTTCGTCAAGAACGGCCGCTCGCAGGCCGGCCTCGCCTTCGGCGGCGAGGGCTACACCTCCTTCACCATCGCCTCGCCCACCGGCGAAGGCCTCACCACTCCGCGCAGTTTCTCGCGCTCCCGCCGCTGCACGCTCGTGGACCACTTCCGGATCGTCTGATGAAGTCCCAGCCCGCATTCGCCGCCATCGAATTCACCAGCGTACCGGCCGGCCTCTTCGCCGCCGACGCGCTGCTCAAGAAATCCCCGATTTCGCTGATCCGGTCCGGCACCATCGGGGCCGGTAGATTCTTGATTTTGCTGGCGGGCACCACCGCTTCCGTGGCCGAAGCCCACGCCGAAGCCCTGTTCCACGGCGGTTTGCAGGTGGCCGATGACACCTTTCTGCCCGACATCCACCCCGGCCTCTACGACGCCGTGCTCGGCAACGTGCGCAAGATGGGCGCCGGCCCCCTCTGGATACTCGAAACCCCGACCGTGTCCTGCAACCTGCAGGCCATCGAACGCGCCATGAAGGGCGTGCCCGTCGAACTGATCGAATTCCGCGCCGGCGACCCGCGCATGGCCGGCCGCGGCCTCGCCATCCTGCAAGGCGACCTGTTCGACGTCGAAGCCGCGCAGGAAATCGCGCTGGCCACGCTGGAAACCCGCGGCATCCCCGCCCAGTACCGGATCCTCACCGCCCCCCACGACGCCTTGCTGCAGCAGATTTCCGTTTCGACCCGCTTCGATCTCGCCCAACCGCTCGAACTCGAAGGAGAAACCGCGTCCTAGCGCGACAAGGAACCCGCCATGCTTTTGGGAAAAGTCATCGGAACCGTGGTCTCCACCCAGGTCTACGAAGGCCTGCAGGGCGTGCCCATGCTGCTGGTCCAGCCGCTCGCCAAGGACGGCGCGGAAAAAGGCGCGCCCATCGTCTGCGCCGACGGCACGCGCATGGCCGGCCCCGACGAACTGGTCTACTACGAGGGCGGCCGCGAAGCCGCCTTGGCGCTGAATCCGTGGTTCGTGCCCGTGGACCACGCCATCATCGGCATCGTCGACGGCGTCGAGGCGCCGAACTGGAAAGGCGGTCCGGCATGATCCTCGGCAAGGTCCTCGGCAACATCCATTCGACCATCAACCACCCGTTCTACGACGGCAAGAAGCTGCTCGTGGTGGAACGCATCGAAACGGACGGCACGCCGACTTCCGGCTACGTCGTCGCCGTGGACGGCGCGGGCGCCGGCCCCGGCGAAACGGTGCTGGTTCTCGACGAAGGCAACGGAGCGCGCCAGGTGCTCGCATCGAAGGATGGGCCGGTTCGCAGTGTGATTGTCGGCATCGTGGATGCCATAACCGAAGCGCAAACCCCGTGAAAACGGGGTTTTTCAATTTCATGAAGCCCCAATATCCAATAAGCAATGTTCAATCTTCAATGTTCATATGCGTGAAGGGCTGTTCCTTGATGATTGGACATTGAATATTGTATATTGAATATTGTGAGCCTAAAAACCCCCTCCGCGCCTCGCGCGGGAAAGAAAGCAGGCCGACTATGAAAGCCATCCTGATCATCCTGGATTCCGTGGGCATCGGCGCCGCTCCCGACGCGGCCGAATACGGCGACGTCGGCGCCTCCACCCTCCCGCACCTCGCGGCCGCCGCCGGCGGACTGAACGTGCCCACGATGCAGAAAATGGGCCTCGGCAACGTCCCAGGCCTGCTGCCCTTCAAGGAAAAGATCGCCGGCGTCCCGCCCGAGGCGAAGCCAATCGCGTCCTACGGCGCCATGCGCGAAATGTCCGACGGCAAGGACACCATCACCGGCCACTGGGAAATCGCCGGCCTCGAAGTGGATCCCGGCTTCCACAACTTCCCGTTTGGGAACTCCTTCCCGCCCGATCTGATCGCGGCGTTCGAGAAGGAAACCGGCCGCAAGCTCATCGGCAACAAAGCCGCCAGCGGCACCGCCATCATCGACGAACTCGGGCCGGAACACCTGAAAACCGGCGCGCTGATCTGCTACACCTCCGCCGACAGCGTCTTCCAGATCGCCGCCCACGAGGAAGCCGTCCCCGTCCCCGAACTATACCGCTACTGCGAGATCGCCCGCCGGCTCTGCGATCCCCTGCGCGTCGGCCGCGTCATCGCCCGCCCCTTCGTCGGGAAACCCGGCGCCTTCAAGCGCACCGAAAACCGCAAGGACTTCGCCTATCTGCCCAGCGAGCCCACGATCCTCGAACGCCTCGTGGCCAAGAACATCCCCGTCTACGCCGTAGGCAAGATCGAGGACATCTACTGCCATCGCGGCATCACCGAGTCCGTCCACACCGGCAACAACGCCGACTCCCAGGCGCTCGTCGAGAAATGGACGCAGGAAAAGGATTCCGGCCTCATCGTCGCGAATTTCATCGACTACGACATGGTCTACGGCCACCGCCGCGACGCCAAGGGCTACGCGCACAGCCTCGAACTGACCGACCAGTGGCTGGCGAACTACCTGCCGCTCGTTCAGGAAGGCGACATGCTCATCCTCACCGCCGACCACGGCAACGACCCGACCTTCCAGGGCACCGACCACACGCGGGAATACGTGCCCCTGCTGGTCTTCCGCCCCGGCGAGCCCGTCGAAAACCTCGGCATCCGCCGCGGCTTCTACGACATCGCCCAGTCGCTGGCCAAGTTCTTCAACATCCCCGCCATCCCCCGCGGCGCATCGTTCGTCTAGGATCGGAATGGAGCCCCCGACGCCCTCGTCGGGGGTCGGCTGTTCACTTGATGATTGGACATGGAATATTGGATATTGGACATTGAGTTTTTAAGGAGTTCACATGGTTCCCCAATGGATTATTGAAAAGAAACGCGACGGCCACGTCCTGACCGCCGAGGAAATCCGCTTCTTCCTCAACGGCTTTACCCAGGGCACGATTCCCGACTACCAGATGTCGGCCATGGCCATGGCGATCTTCCTCAAGGGCATGACGCCCGAGGAAACCGCCGTCCTGACCGGCGTCATGATGCACTCGGGCGCGATGGTGGACACTTCCTCCATCATGCTGCCCAAGGTGGACAAGCATTCCACCGGCGGCATCGGCGACAAGGTCTCGCTCATCCTCGCCCCGCTCGCCGCCTGCGCGGGCCTGGCCGTCCCGATGATCTCGGGCCGCGGCCTCGGCATCACCGGCGGCACCCTCGACAAGCTGGAGTCCATTCCCGGCTTCAACGTCAATCTCTCCGAAAAGCAGTTCATCGAGACGATCCACAAATGTGGCTTCTCGATGATCGGCCAAACCGGCGAGATCGCGCCCGCCGACAAGAAGCTCTACGCCTTGCGCGACGTCACCGGCACCGTGGCGTCGATCCCGCTGATCACGGCCTCCATCATGTGCAAGAAGATGGCCGAAGGCATCGACTCGCTCGTGCTCGACGTCAAGTGGGGCACCGGCGCCTTCATGCGCACGATCGAAGACGCCACCGCCCTCGCCCAGTCCATGGTCCGCGTCGGCAAGGCCATGAACAAGGGCATGGTCGCGCTCCTGACGGACATGAACCAGCCGCTGGGCCGCACCGCCGGCAACGCGCTGGAAATCATCGAGTCCATGGAATGCCTGCAGGGCCAGCACGCGGACGAAGATCTCATGAACATCACGATGGCCCTCACCGCCGAGATGCTCGTGCTGGGCAAGAAGGCCGCCACGGCGGAAGAAGCCGTCGGCATCCTGAAGAAGATCATCGCCTCCGGCGCCGCGTTCGCGAAGTTCAAGGAAATGGCCGCGCTCCACGGCGCCGACGTCGCCGCGCTCGACGATCTGTCCAAGCTGCCGAAGGCCTCCATCGTGAAGCCCTTCCCCGCCCCCGCCGCCGGCTATCTGGCCAAGGTGGACGCCGAATCCATCGGGCGCGCGGTCCTCGTCCTCGGCGGCGGCCGCCAGAAGACCGACGACAAGATCGACTACGGCGTCGGCACTTCCGGCCTCGCCAAGATCGGCGATCAGGTCGCAAAGGGCCAACCGCTCGTCGTCGTGCACGCGAATTCCGAAGAAAAGCTCGCGCAGGCCATGGCTTACGTCGAAAAAGCCTTCGAGATCTCGCCCCAGCCCGTCGCCACGCCCAAACCCATCGTCGCCCGCATCACGGGCTGATCCAATCAAAGCAGGAAAACAGGAAACAACAGGAAAACAGGATTGGATTGGTTGTAGGCCGGGGCGTTGACCCGGCCGGCTGTTCCAACCTTCCCCGCAGGAGACAAGATATGATCCAACGCAAACCGCTCGAAGCCTCCCTCGCCGCCGTGAAAAAGGCCTTCCCCAAGGCCAAGCTCCGGCTGGGCATGATTCTCGGGTCCGGCCTCAGCGACATCGCCGATTCCTTCGAACCGCTCGGCGTCCTGTCCTACGAAAAGATTCCTGGCCTGGGCAAGGCCGGCGTGGCAGGCCATGCGGGCCGCCTCGTCTGGGGCAAGTCCGCCGGCATCGAAACCTTCGTCTTCCAAGGCCGCCGCCACTATTACGAAGGCGCGGGTTGGGAAGCCGTCGCCACGCCCCTCTTCCTGCTGAAGAGCCTCGGCGCGAAGGCCGTGTTCCTCACCAACGCCGCCGGCGGCACCAATCCCAAGTGGAAGCCCGGCGACCTGATGATCATCGAAGACCACATCAACATGATGGGCGTCACGCCGCTGTTGGGCACGCACGATCCGTTCTGGGGCCCGCGCTTCCCCGACCAGTCGTTCATCTACGACCGCCAGCTCCGCGGCGCGCTCGCCCGCGCCGGCAAGAAGGCCCAAGTGGCGCTGCGCCGCGGCGTCTATTTCGCCGGCACGGGCCCGACCTACGAGACCCCGGCCGAAGTCCGCGCCTGGCGGACCCTCGGCGCCGACGCCGTCGGCATGAGCACCGTGCCCGAGGCCATGCTGGCCAACGCGGCCAGCCTGCGCGTCGTCGGCCTCTCCTGCATCACCAACATGGCCGCCGGCATCCTCAACCAGGCCCTGACCCACCAGGAAGTCTTCGAGACCTCCCAAAAGGCCATGGCCAGCATGAAGAAGCTCATCCTCCAGTTCTGGAAAGAACTGGCCAAGGAAGACCTGTAATTTACCACGCCAAGACGCAAAGCCGCCAAGATGGACGAAAATGAAATCGGGAAAATTGCGGTGGATGCTGCCGTGCAGATTCACCTTGAATTGGGCCCGGGTTGATGGAAAGCGTCTACGAGGTCGTCTTGGCGAAGGAACTGGAGAATCGGGGCTTGTCGGTTCAGCGGCAAGTGCCAGTTCCCATCGTGTATCGAGGCATTAGCTTCGATGAGGGCTTCCGCGCCGACATCATCGTCGAGGGCAAGATCATCCTAGAGCTGAAATCCGTCGAACAAATTGCCAAAGTCCACGCCAAACAGGTCCTAACCTATTTGCGGCTCACGGACCTTCGCCTGGGTTTTCTTCTCAATTTTGGCGCTGCCCTTATGAAAGACGGCATCGAACGAATCGTGAACGGACCGCCCGAACCATGATCACCTTATTTACGCCAAGACGCACAGACGCCAAGTTCCAAATACTCGGCATTCTTTGCGCCTTTGCGTCTTGGCGTGAGTCTGTTTTCGTTTAATACTCTGCCAACCATAAAGGAAACGTCATGATCAAGAAATCAGCCAAGAAATCCTCGTCCGAACTCCAATACCACGTGCACCTGAAGCGGGGCGACATCGGCCGCTACGTGCTGCTGCCGGGCGATCCCGGCCGCGTGCCGCTCATCGCTTCGTTCTTCGACAACGCGAAGGAAGTGGCCTTCAACCGCGAGTACCGCACCTGGACCGGCACCGTCGCCGGCATCAAGGTCTCCTGCTGCTCCACCGGCATCGGCTGCCCCTCCACCGCCATCGCGGTCGAGGAACTGATCAAGTGCGGCGCGGACACCTTTATCCGCATCGGCACCTGCGGCGCGCTCCAGCGCGAGGTCAAACTGGGCGATTTGTGTATCACCACCGGCGCCGTGCGCGAGGAAGGCACCACCCGCCAGTACGTGCCGCTCTCCTATCCCGCCGTGGCCGACCTCGACGTCACTCTGGCCCTGCGCCAGGCGGCCAAGAACCTGAAGTTGCCCGCCCATACCGGCATCGGCCACTGCAAGGACGCCTTCTTCATCGAGGACAAGGACATTCCCATCCGCGAGGAAATCGAGGCCAAGTGGAACGCGTGGTACAAGTCGAACGTCATCTCGACGTCGATGGAATCCGCCGCGCTATTTGTCGTGTCGAGCATCCGCCGCGTCCGCGCGGGCGAAGTGCTCGCCACCATCGGCCTGACCTACGACGACGCCCCCATCATCGCCAAGGTCGGCGTGGAAGAAGCCATCCGTACCGCCGTCGAAGCCATCAAGATCCTCGACAAGCCGGATCGGAAATAAGCGGGGCGGCGCGCGGGAGACTCGAACATGGCCATTGATCGATCCGGCAAAAAGCTCGTTCTGGGCGTCCAGTTGATGTTTGTCGCGTTTGGCGCCTTGGTGCTGGTGCCGCTGCTGACCGGCCTGGATCCGTCCATCGCGTTGTTCACCGCGGGGGCCGGCACGCTTTTGTTCCATGGGTTGAGCGGCGGCAAGGTACCGATCTTCCTGGCCAGTTCCTTCGCCTTCATCGCGCCGATTCAATTCGTGATGAAGGAATACGGGCCGAGCGCCACGTTCGGCGCCCTGTTTTGCGCCGGCCTCGTGTATCTGCTGTTCAGTCTGACGGCCCGCCTGGGCGGCCGGGAACTGCTCAACCGCTATCTGCCGCCGATCGTCACCGGCCCGGTGATCATGGTGATCGGCCTCAAACTGGCTCCCGTCGCCGTGGGCATGACGCGGAGTTTCGATGGTTCCGGGGTGCCCGACGGCCGGGCGGTTTTCCTGGCCGCCTGCTCGTTGCTGGCCGCGGTGGCGGCCGTCATGTACGGCAAGAAGTGGCTGAGCCTGATCCCGGTGCTGTGCGGCATCGTGGTCGGCTATGCGGTCTCACTGGCGATGGGCGTGGTCGATTTCACCCTCGTCAAGCAAGCCGCCTGGCTTCAGAATCCCTGGCTGCTGGCCTTCCAAAACGGGACCTTTGCCTGGCCGACTTTCGACGGGGCGGCCATCGTCTACATGCTGCCCGTCGCCCTGGCGCCGGCCATTGAACATGTCGGCGACATCCTCGCCATATCGTCCGTCACGGGCCGCGACTACCTGAAGGATCCGGGCTTGCACCGCACCTTGCTTGGCGACGGCTTAGCCACTTCGCTGGCGGGCCTGCTGGGCGGACCGCCCAACACGACCTACTCCGAAGTAACCGGCGCGGTCGCGCTGACCAAGGCCTACGATCCCGCCTTGATGCGGATTGCCGCGGGGGCCGCCATGGTGCTGGCATTTTCCGGCAAGCTGGGCGCCGTGTTGCGCACCATTCCGGCGCCGGTCATGGGCGGCATCATGCTGCTGCTGTTCGGCATGATTGCGGCCATTGGCGTCAATGCCCTCGTTCAGGCCCATGTGGACATGGCGCGCTCCCGCAATCTCGTCATCGCTTCCGTCGTTCTCACTGCCGGCATCGGCGACATGACCGTCATGTGCGGGCGTTTTTGCCTTGGCGGCATCGGCCTGGCGGGACTCGTCGGCGTGCTGCTGAATCTCGTGCTGCCCGGACACAAGGAAGTCCACGCGGATCCTTCCGCGTCCGGAAACTGACCGCCACTTGCCGCTACTTCCACGCGGCGGCCAAGGCGGCCAGATCGCTTGCCGATTGGACGATCCGCCCCCCGCGGAACAGCGCATGCCACTTGCCGCCGGCCCGGATGCGCGCGCGATAGAGCGTGGCGTGGGCAATCCGGGGGGCGGCGGAACCGGCGCCGCCCAACAGTTCGGCGCCACGCCGCACGTTGTCGCTCATCCAGGCCGGCAAACGCGCCGCATAGTCGTTGCGGGCCAATTCGCCCCGATGGCAGCGCAACGCGCGGCGCAAGGCCGCCAAGTGCGCGCGGCTCGCCGCCACCAGCAGGTTGGGCCGCGCCAACGGGTGCCAGTATTCGGTTTCCACGACGTGGAAAACGCCACCGGCCGCGTCCATGGCCGCCACGCCTAGCCAATGCGTCGCGCGATGTCGCGGATGCCCGTCGCGCGCATGGGGCATGATCACCAGCCCCGCTCGCCGGGAGCGCAGCCGCTTTGCCAGCTCGGTTTGGAGATGCGCCGGATCGAGAAAGATCGGCTGGAATCCCAGCGCGGCGCAGGCGGCCTGCAGCTCCCGTTGCCGCGCCGCGCGACGCTCGACGCGACTGCCCAGGGTGGCGGGCACCACCTGGATGCGGAATCCACATTCGTCCCGCAACCGCAACGCCAGCAGGCCGACGATGCTTTCGTCGTCGGGATGGGGGGCCAAAAGCAATGCGGTTTTGTCCATAACCCGTTCTTATCGCGCTCTTTCGCTCCCGCGCCAAGCCTGAAGTGGTCGAAACGCTTGATTCCCGGTTGGGGTGGAGTATTTTGCAGGATTGTCATTCGATATGCGCCTGATGATTTACAACATGCGGTACGCGACGGGATCGGGCTTCAAGTTTCATTTGCCGGTTCCCTTCGGCGGTTTTTTCCGCAAAACGTCCAGGAATCTGGATGCCTTGATCCGGTTTTTCCACCAACAGCAGGCCGACGTGCTGGGTCTGGTGGAAATCGATGCAGGCTCCTACCGGACGGGTCACCGCAGCCAGGCGGACATCATCGCCCGGCACTTGGGCAAACGGCCCTTTTGCCGCTCCAAATACAACCGCTATTCGTGGTGGAGCCGGTTGCCCCTCATGCGCAAGCAGGCGAACGCCTGCCTCAGCGGCCGTCGCGTGGTTTACGAGCGCACGCACTTTTTCCGCCGGGGCGTGAAACGCCTCGTGCTGGAACTGGAGCTGGAGAACGTCGTCATTTTCATCGTGCATCTCGGGCTCGGCCGCCGTTGCCGGCAGGCCCAGTTGGCGGATCTGGCCCGCCTCGTGAAACGGACCTCCAAGCCCTATTTGATCGCCGGCGATTTCAACGCCTTCGCGGGCCAGGCGGAACTCCGGGATTTCATGGATTATCTGCGCCTCGCCAATGCCAATTTGGATAATGCGCCCACGTTTCCCAGCCGTTCCCCGCGCTGGCAACTCGACTTCATCCTGCACAGCCCCGACATCCGCGTGACCCATTTCGAAGTGGCCCGCCATGTCCGGTTCAGCGACCATCTGCCGCTGATCTGCGATTTCGAGGTGCAGCCGGTTTCCGCGGCCGCCAGCGCCTAAAGCGCCCTTGCGTCCGTTCCTCTTCCCCCGTATGATGCGGGCCGAGGAGATCGACCATGAAACATGCGTCCGCCGTCCTGATCCTGGCCTTGGCCAACTCCCTTGCGGCGCAGGGGGAAATGCAGGCCGACTGGGCCTATCACTCGGCCGGCCCGAGCGGCCACGCGACGGAACACGTGCCCGGCGAAAGCTTCGCGTTTCTCGCCAACGGTTCCGGTTCGGTCGCCGACGGCGATACCGTGACCTTGTATGTCCTGACCGCCCACGATTTCGCCGGCGAAATGGACGAACAGATCTTCGTCCGCTGGTGGGACGGCGCCATGGCCCACTGGATCATGGGCGGCTGGGTCAAGAACATCGCGTTGGACGCCGCCAAGCCCGAAACCCGGTTCCACGACCAGCCCGCCGAGGGCATCGTTTCGCTCGATCTGTGGAAGATTGAAATCCCCCCTTGGATCACCCAGCCCGGCGACAACTTCTACGCCATCCAGATCAAAGGATACGCCGATGGCACCTCCGAGGAACGCTATTTGTTGGCCCGGGCCGGCGGAGACTTCTCCCAGATCAACAATCTAGGCCAAGTCTGGTCCGCTTCCGAAGAATTCGATGGACAGGATTGGAAAGTGGCCATAACGCCCTGACGGCGGCGGAACCGCCCGGGGTCGGGCCCCGGCCATTAATAATCAAGAAACCCGTTTACCGCCTTGACGTTGCAATCCCGGAAAAGGCAATCTGTTCCGAAAACACCACGGCCATGCCCATCCTGAAACGCCAAAAAACGGAAAAAGCGCTGCAGTACCGCTGGGGAATCGTCGGCGCCATCCTGGTCGCCGGGTTGCTGGGTTGGTACTTTTCCAAGAACGTCTTGCGGTTTTCCGGCACTGGCCCCGGTGCACCGGAACAAGGCAAGGAATGGTTGCCCGGCTACGTCAAAATCCGCTGCCCCCGCTGCGGCGACGAACCCGGCAAACGGGAAAACTGTTCCCTGTGCAACGGACATGGGTTCGTGTGGATGGACAAGACGCGGGAAGACATTCCCGAAGAAATCAAGCTCACCGAATAGGATTTCCGTCCCGGACGATTCGGGCCGGCTGTTTCCCCGCCCATGAAACTGGTCACCCGCTATCTGTTGGGCCATTTCCGCCGGCCATGGATCTACGTCCTGGCCGGCTTTTCCATCGTCGTGGTGCTGGTGGATTTGTTCGGCAACTTCGTCGACTTCATGGAGGCGGAAACGTCCCTGCGCCAGATCCTGCAGTACTACGCCATCCTGCTGCCCACTTTCCTGCCCTACCTGCTGCCCGTTTCCCTCCTGCTGGCCTTGCTCTACGCGCTGTGGCAACTGGGCAAGAGTTCCGAACTCGTGGCCCTGCGGGCGTGCGGCCTCAGCCTCATGCAAATCGTCTCCCCCTACTTGCTCACGGGCCTCGTTTGTTCGTTGCTACTCCTCGGCATCAACGAACTGTTCAATCCGTGGGCCAACCATTGGGCGCGCCAGTTCCTCCGTTTGCAAGGTTCCGGCCGCGCCGCCGGGGCCAATCTGGCCGTGAATCTCGCCTACAAAAACGTTCCCGGGCGCCGAATCTGGCGCATCACCAACTTCGATCCCCGCCCCGCGGCCTCCTACGAAATGCGCGCCGTCAGCCTCGTTCAGCGACGCCCGGACGGTTCGGAGGAATTCCGCATGGACGCCGAACGCGCCCGCTGGATCAACGGCCATTGGTGGTTTGAGAACGTCGAGACCCGTTACTTCAATCCCGACAACCAACCGGCCGGGCCGATCGAATCGGCGCCCAGCCTCGAAATGACCATGCTGGCCGAGACGCCCCAGGATTTCATCAACGAGATCAAGGAATCCAACGAGCGCTCCGCCCGCGACATCGTGCGCTTTCTGGAAACGCACCAAGGCATTTCCCGGGACAAGCAGACCCGCCTGCTGGTCGATTTCCACTACCGGCTCGCCACGCCTTGGCTCTGCCTGATCGTCATGATGCTGGGCTTCCCGCTCGGGGCCCACAGCGGGCGCCGCGGCATGGGACTCGGCATCCTGCTGGCCCTGCTGGCGTTCTTCGGCTACTATATCCTGATGGGCATCGGCCTGGCGTACGGCAAGCGGCAACTGATTTCCCCGGCGCTGGCCGGCTGGCTGCCGGTGCTGACGTTCTTCCTGCTCGGGCTCGTCCTGCTGCGCCGCGTGCGCTAGACCGCCGCGGTTTTTCCCGAATGGGCGTTGCGTTTTTCCGCATGGGCGCGTAGGATTCCCTGCGATCAAGGCAGCAGTCCACAGCCCGGAGGTATCCATGGCCCCCACCATTACCCGCGAATTCCTCGCCAAAATCCCCAAGACCGACCTCCACCTCCACTTGGACGGCTCGTTGCGCATCCCCACCCTGATCGAACTGGCCAAGGCCGCCAAGGTGTCCCTGCCCTCCGAAACCGAAGCCGGCTTGCAGGAACTCGTTTTCAAGGACAAGTACCAGGATTTGCCCGACTACCTGCGGGGCTTTGGCCTCGCGGTGGCGGTGCTGCAGACCCCGGAAAACCTCGAGCGCGTGGCCTACGAACTGGCGTTGGACAGCATTGCCGAAAACGTGCGCTACATCGAAGTGCGCTATGCGCCGCAGCTGCATGTCCGGCCGGGCTTTCCCGTGGAAGACGTCGTCGAATCCGTGAACCGCGGCTTGGCGCGCGCCCAAAAGGAGCACAACGACTCTCCCGCCGTGCGCCACGGCGGCGAAATCCCCTTCCACTACGGCATCATCACCTGCGCGATGCGCTTCTTCAATCGCCACATGTCGGCCTACTACGCGCAGTTGTTCGACGTGATGCCCCATGCGCCCGCCAAGGAGGTCATGGCCGTCGCCTCGCTCGAAATGGCCCGGTCCGCCGCCGCCCTGGCCCACCAGAAGGGCATTCCCGTCGTCGGCTTCGACC
>JAKLIL010000069.1 GCA_022709625.1 Verrucomicrobiota bacterium | reverse complement strand
GATCTGCTCTCGGGTTCCGCCCTGGTGCGCGGCAAGGGCAAGAAGGAGCGGCTATGTCCCATCGGGCGACCGGCGGCCCAAGCCTTGCAGCTGGCCCTGGATGCTCGCGACGTCTGGCTGGCGTTGCGCGGCGCCGGCCGGCCGGCCGGCGTTTTCGTCAATCCCCGGGGCGGTCCGCTCACCCCGCGCTCCGTGGAACGATCGCTGAAAAAATATCTGGCCGAAGCCGGATTGGAGCCGGCGCTCACGCCGCACGCGCTGCGGCATAGTTTCGCCACGCATTTGCTCGATGCGGGCGCGGATTTGCGCAGCGTGCAGGAGTTGCTGGGCCATGCCAGCCTCTCGACCACCCAGATCTACACCCATGTCAGCGTGGAACGCTTGAAGGAAGAATACAACAAGGCCCATCCGCGGGCCGGCAACCCCGGGAGCGAAGCATGAAAAAGAACGTGTGCGTGCTGGTGGCCGACGGTTCGGAAGAGATGGAAGTGGTGATCGTCGCGGACGTGTTGCGCCGGGCGGGCATCGGCGTGTTCCTGGCCGGAGTGGGCGATAGCCGTCTGGTGACCGCGTCCCGCGGCGTGCGCCTCGCCCCGGACGGCGTCTGGGATTCCGCCGAGGCCAATCGCTTCGATGCGCTGGTCATCCCCGGGGGCATCGGCGGCACGCAAATCATGCGCGAGGAGGCCAGCGTGAAGCACGCCGTGCGGGAATTTCTGCGGGAAGGCAAGATCGTGGCGGCCATTTGCGCGGGGCCGACGGTTCTCCATGAAGCCGGCGTCCTCGGGGGCCGGCGATTCACGAGCCATCCCGGCAGCCGCGAGGAACTGCCCGCAGGTAGTTGGCTGGATCAGCCCGTAGTGCGCGACGGCAATCTCCTCACCAGCCAGGCGCCCGGAACGGCCTTTGCCTTTGCGCTGGCGCTGGTGGAAACATTGGTTTCGGCGGAGGCCGCCCAAAAGGTGGCCGCCGGCATGCTCGTCGCTCGGTAGGCCGCGCATGCGGGACGAATTCGCCATTCCGTCGGAACTGGAACGGGTGGCCGTGCCGGCCGATGCCGGCGACCTGCCCGTGCCCCGCTTCGTGGACTGCTTCATCCGCGATGCCGAAGATCGCGCCGAAGAGTACGACGACGGGGTGGGCCAGGGGCGGTTCGTTCCCGGCGACGTCCGTTACGTCTTCCAAGTTCTCCAATGGCTGTTGCACACCCGCCGGATCCAGGCCGGCGCCGCCTTCATGGAGTGGGGGAGCGGACAGGGCTTGGCGACCATTCTGGCGGGCACGCTGGGTTACGACGCCCTGGGCGTGGAACTCGACGAAACGCTCGTGAAGGAATCCCGCGAATTGGCCCGCCGCTACGACGTGTGCGTGCGTTTCGAACACGGCACTTACGATCCCCTGGTGCCCGGACGGAAGACGTTCACCGCCGCCAAACGGGCGGCGGTGTATGCCTATCCCTGGCCCGGCGAAGAACCGCGTTTGCTGCAGTTGTTCGCCGCCACGGCCGAGGCCGGCGCCTTCCTGTTGCTGGGCTTGGGGCCCGAAGAGATCCACGCCTATCGCAAGCGGGGCGGCTGAGCGCATGGAAAAGATCCTGGTCCATGCCTGCTGCGCGCATTGCCTCGGCAAACTCCTGGCGGATTTGGGATCCGCGCCGGACGCGTGGCAACCGACGGTATTCTGGTGGAATCCCAACATCCATCCCTTGATCGAATTCCGGCGCCGGCTGAAAGCGGTCAAGATGCTCGCGGAACGCGTCCGCCTCCCGCTGCTTGCCGACGAGGCCTACGGGTTGGTGGAATTTTGCCGCGCGGTCCACGGGCGGGAATCCGCGCCCGACCGCTGTTCGGTGTGCTACGCCCTGCGCCTGAATCGAGCCGCGCAGGCCGCGCGCGAGACGGGCTGCCCCGTGTTTACCTCGACCTTGGTGACCAGCCGGCACCAGGACCATGCGTTGATTCGCGCCGCGGGCGAGGCCGCCGCCCGCGCGGCCGGCGTGCACTTTCTGTACCGCGACGCGCGGACGGCCGAACCCAATCCCGCCTGGGTCCACATGCTCTACCGCCAGCAGTATTGCGGCTGCGTCTTCAGCGAAGACGACCGTTTCAAATCCACTTCCACCCATCTCTGGCCTCCGCCGGGGTCAGGCATTAAGAATTAAGTTTTCGGCCAGATTTTTATTTCTTAATGCCTGCCCCCGGCGACTGGTGCTGGACCTGATTTAGGACCTGATTTTCACTTGCGCGGCGGGCGGGGCGGGGGCTATAGTCCGTCCACTTTCGATCAGGAGACCAGCATGTCCACGATTTGCCAGATTTGCGGAAAAGGAACGACGACCGGTTCGCGGATCGTCCGCCACGGGTTGTCCAAGAAACAGGGCGGCATCGGGTTGCACACCACGGGCGTCACGAAGCGCACCTTCAAGGCCAATTTGCAGAAGGTCCGCGCCCACGTTGGCGGCGGCGTCAAGACCCTGACGGTCTGTACGGCCTGCCTCAAGGCGGGCAAGGTGACCAAGGCTTGAGGCGGCGCGGCGCGATCGACCGCACGTCAACCAGGCCGCGAGGCCTCTGGGCAACACCTTGCCGCGCCTGCGCGACGAGGTGTTTTTGCTAGGATGGGTGCGGGAGGAACGGAGCGGAAACCATGAGCGACGAGAAGAAAAAACAACCCAAGGCGAATCTCAGTTGGGACGGCAAAACCGTTGAGGTGGAGATGCTGGAAGGCACGGAGGGGGAACGGGCCTTCAACTTCAGCCGCTTGAAAGCGGAGACCGGCTGCTATGCCTTCGATCCCGCCATGATGAACACCTGCGTCTGCCGCAGCGCCATTACCTACGTCGACGGCGAACAGGGCATTCTCCGCCACCGGGGCTATGCGATCGAAGACCTCGTCGAGCACTGCAGTTTCATCGAAGTGGCGTACCTGCTGATCCACGGGGCGCTCCCGACCACGACCCAGCGGCAGCGGTTTTCCCGCCTGCTGAACATCCATTCGATGTTGCACGAGGACATGCGCAGTTTCTTCGGCAACTACCCCGAGGGCGCCCATCCGATGGCGGTGCTCTCGGCCATGGTGGTGTCCCTGTCCAGCTTCTATCCCGAACTGCGGCTCGACAGCGACAAGGAGGAGATCGACATTACCGTGACGCGGCTGCTCTCGAAACTGCGCACCATCGCGGCGTTTTCCTACAAGAAGTCGATCGGCGAGCCGTTCGTTTATCCGAGCCACCGGCACAGCTACTGCGAGAACTTCCTCAACATGATGTTCTGCTCGCCCGTGTCGCTCTACAAGGCCGACGACTACGACGTGGCCGTGATGAACAAACTGCTCATCCTGCATGCGGACCACGAGCAGAACGCTTCCACCACCGCGGTGCGCATGGTCGGCAGCACCGGCGCCAATCTCTACGCCTGCATTTCCGCGGGCATCTGCGCGCTGTGGGGCCCGCTGCACGGCGGCGCCAACCAGGCGGTGGTCGAGATGCTCGAGAAGATCCAGCGCGACGGCCTGACGCCGGACCAGGTCGTGGCGAAGGCCAAGGACAAGAACGATCCGTTCCGGCTGATGGGCTTCGGACACCGCATCTACAAATCGTACGATCCGCGGGCGAAGATCGCCAAGCAGTTGTGCCAGGCCATGCTGAAGAAAAAGCGGCTGAACGATCCCCTGCTGGACATCGCCCAGGGCCTCGAGGAACGGGCGTTGAACGACGTCTATTTCCAGGAACGGAATCTCTATCCCAACGTCGATTTTTACACGGGCTTGATCTACCGGGCCATGGGGTTCCCGAAGGAGACCTTCACGGTGCTTTTCGCGCTGGGCCGGTTGCCCGGCTGGATCGCACATTGGCAGGAGATGCACAACGACCCCGAGCAGAAGATCATGCGCCCCCGCCAAATCTACACCGGCCCCGGCAAAACCGAGTATGTGCCCATCGAGGCGCGGGACTAGGCCCTGCCATGCCGGCCCCTTCTTTCGGCGATGCCGCCCTGCCCGCGTCGGCCGCGACCCGCGCCGGAGCGGAGCGCGCCCGGCGTCTGGAGGTGGCGTTTCTGGAGGGAGTGCGGGCGCGGTTGCCGCGCCACCCGGCGGTGATCGAAAGTCTGGGATGCCTGTACACCGAGATGGGGCGGTACCAGGAAGGCTTGGCCGCCGATCGCGAGATGGTGAAGATCCAGCCGGGTTCGCCGACGGCTTGGTACAATCTCGCTTGCAGCTTGGCGCTGACCGGTCAGACCGACGACGCCTTTGCCGCCCTCGAACGGGCCGTCGCGCTCGGTTACGACGATGCCGAATGGTTGCGGACCGATGACGATCTCGCACTGATCCGCACCGATGCCCGCTTTGTCCGCATTTTGGCCCAATTGGCTGCCCGTACAGGTTGATTTTGCCGGACCCGATGTCTTGTCAAGTTGTAACCAGCTCGGCGTCAATGGGTAATCGAAAAAGGCGCCCCCGGGCGCTGTTCCACAAAAAACGCACAACGACCTTGACAGTTTTACGAGCCTTTACCATATTGTAAAATTGTGCCGATTTGAAGGAAAGGATTGTCCGGTAGCCCCGTATGCCAAGCCAACAGAAGAAATCGTCCGCCGTTTCCAGTTCCTCCGCCAAGAAGCGGGCTGCGCCCGCCAAACCCGCGAAAAGCCGTCCCCCCGTTTCTCGGCTTGCCGGCGGGGATAAAAAGCCAACCAAACCTGCGGCCATAGCAAAAAGGAAAACGCCGGCGGCGGTTCTGCCAAGCTCGGCGAAGACCATCGTGGCGCCGCCCAACGGGAAAAAAGCGGACTACATGCAGCCTGTCATCGCCTTGGCCCGCGACCAAGGCGGAAAAATCTCGCTCGACCAGCTGAACGAGGCCTTGCCCCACGAGCTGGTGGGGACCGACGAAATGGAGCGCGTCGTCGAAAAACTGCGCAAGCTCGACATCGAAGTCGTTCAGGACGCCGTCGAACTGGAAGCGCCGGCGTCGCCGGAAACGGCGGCCGCGACCGGCAAGACCCGGGAAGCTACGCCCCGCGCCGACAGTTCCGTGATCGATGATCCCGTCCGGATGTATTTGAAACAGATGGGGCAGGTCCCCTTGCTGACCCGCGAACAGGAGGTGGAAATCTCCAAGCGGATCGAAGAAGCGGAAATCCATTCCAAGCGGCTGATCCATCGTTTCGGTTTTGCCGCCATGGCGTACTTCGACATGATCGAACGCCTGAAGACGTCCCGCGAACGCTTCGACCGCGTGATCAGCGACAAGCACGAGGTGGGCCGGGACAAGTATTTCGCGGACGTTCCCAAGCTGCTGCGGGACGTCGAGCGAAACCGCGCCGCGGTGCGCGAGCGGTTCAAGTTGCTGGGCGCCTCCCGCCAGTCCAAGGCCGAAAGCGAAAAACGCCACAAGGCGTTTGTCCAGGCCCGCGAAAAACTGGCGGACATGCTGGACCGGTTTCTGTTCAAGCAAAAAGCCATCGAGGATTTCGCCCCCTTGGCCGACGGCATCTGGCACAAGTTCGACCGCCAGAAAAAGCAAATCCGCGAACTGGAAAAATCCCGCAACACCGCCAAGCGCGCCCAGGCCAAGGACGCCGGCCGCCAGCAGCGGCGGATGGAAGAGGAACAGTGCCTCACGGCCGACCAGTTTGCCGCCCAGCACCAGGAATTGCGCGAGTGGCTGCGCAAGGGACTGAAAGCCAAGACCGAGATGGTCGAAGCCAACCTGCGCTTGGTCATCTCGATCGCCAAGAAGTACACGAACCGCGGGCTTTCGTTCCTGGACCTTATCCAGGAAGGCAACATGGGCCTGATGAAGGCGGTCGAAAAATTCGAATACCGCCGGGGCTACAAGTTCAGCACCTACGCCACCTGGTGGATTCGCCAAGCCATCACCCGGTCCATCGCGGACCAGGCGCGTACCATCCGCATTCCGGTGCACATGATCGAAACCATCAACAAGCTGATGCGGATCCAGAAACAACTGGTCCAGGCTTTCGGCCGCGAACCCACGCCCGACGAAATCGCCGAGGACATGAACCTGCCGGTGGACCGGGTGCGCGCCGTGCTCAAGATGGCCCAGCAGCCGATCTCGCTGCAAAGCCCGGTGGGCGACAGCGAAGACACCCATTTCGGGGATTTCATCGAGGACAAGACCGCGGAAAATCCCAGCGAGATGACCGCCTACAGCCTCCTCAAGGAACGCCTCCAGAACGTGCTCGGCACGCTCACGGAACGCGAACAGGAGGTGCTGACCCTGCGGTTCGGCCTGGCCGACGGCTATTCCCGCACCTTGGAAGAAGTGGGCAAGAAATTCAAGGTCACCCGCGAGCGCATTCGCCAGATCGAGGCCAAGGCCCTGCGCAAGATGCGCCATCCCACCCGCATCCGGAAACTGGAAGGATTCCTGGAAAACGACTGATCCCGCCCCGCCACCCAGCCCCGGCCTTGCCGGCGGCCAAACCCGGAGAACCCCATGAGTTCCACCATCCAACGCATTGTCAAACGCGACGGAACCGTCGTGGCCTACGATCGCGACCGCATCGCCACGGCGATATTCAAGGCCGCGGCGGCGGTGGGCGGCAGCGACCGGGCCATGGCGGACCGGCTGGCCCAGTTGGTCGAACGGAAGCTGGAGGCCAATTTCGGCGCCGCGTCCACGCCGTCGGTCGAGGAAATCCAGGATCTGGTCGAGGAAACCCTGATCAAGGACGGGCATGCCAAAACCGCCCGCGCCTATATTCTCTACCGCCACGAACGGCAGATGGAACGCGCGCGCCGGGCCTACAAGTTCGAGGCCACGGACAACATCCCGTACAAGAAAATCTACGAGGTTCTCCGCTGGAACATGGACCACGGCTGCGAGACCGTCGACGGCCTCAACGAGATCATCGCGGCGGGCCGGCTGCCGCAGCTGATCGCGGACTGCGAACGGCGCTACGACGAAGAGGTGCAGGCCGGCGCGCAGATGTTCGTCGAACGGCTGCCGCACGTCCGGGTGTTTTTCATCGCCGGCCCCAGCTCGTCCAGCAAGACGACCACCACGATCAAGGTCAGCGAGAAGCTGGCCGAGGCGGGGCGGGAGTTCCTGGCGCTGAACATCGACCACTACTTTTTCGATCTCGAACAGCATCCCAAGGACGAGTTCGGCGACTACGACTACGAGACGCCGTACGCGCTGGATCTGAAGCTGATCGACCGGCACGTCGCCGAGCTGCTCGCCGGCAAGAGCATCAAGACGCCGCACTACGACTTCAAGACCGGCAAGCGGCAGCTCGAGGTCTACGACATGAAGCTGGCGAAGAACCAGATCCTGCTGATCGATTCGCTGCATGGGCTCTACGGCGAGATGACCCAGAGCACGCCCAACGACCAGAAGTTCAAGCTCTACATCGAGACACTGGGCCAGGTGCGCAACCGCGAAGGGCTGTTCATGCGCTGGGCGGATAACCGGCTGCTGCGCCGCATGATCCGCGACAGCTGGCACCGCAACCTGCAGCCCGAGCAGACGCTGACGCATTGGCACTACGTGCGCCGCAGCGAGTTGCGCAACATCATCCCGTTCATCGGGTCCGTCGATTATCTGGTCAACAGCGCCATGCCCTTCGAACTGCCGATCCTGAAGGCGCGGCTGTTCAAGTACTTCCCGCCGGCCATGGACAAGTTCCGCAACGATCCCAAGCGGCAGGACGCCTATGTGCGCGCCAAACGCGTCTACGAAACGCTCAAGGACCTGACGCCGGTCGAGGACGACGGTCCCGTGCCGAAAACCTCGCTCCTGCGCGAATTCATCGGCGGCAGCGCCTACAAGTATTGAGCAACGCCGGGGCGGCCGGCGGCGCAAACCCGGTCAGCGCGCGCGGGCGGCCAGATAGTCTTTGACGGCCGGGGCGCTGTTGGCGATGACTTCGCAGCGGGTGGGGACCGTGGCCAGCGCGTCGAGCGCGGGATGGTGCGCGAGATCCTGGCCGGTCGCATCCTGGATGGC
>JAKLIL010000068.1 GCA_022709625.1 Verrucomicrobiota bacterium | reverse complement strand
AGCGCTGTGGATGGTTTGGAAGCTGTACGCCCGGTGCGGCTACCGCCGCCGGCCGCGCACCGTGCATCCGGACAGCGTGGCGGCCAAGCCGGCGGCGGGAGACCGCCCCGGATGAACTCCTTCCGTTTGTTGTTCCGTTTGCTGCGGGTCAAGCAATGGACCAAGAACGCCGTGGTGTTCGCGGCCTTCGTCTTTGCGCTGGGCGACCGCAACCAGGATCTGTCGGTCTGGGAATTCTGGAAGGCGTGCCTGGCGGCGCTGGCGTTTTGCCTGGTTTCCAGCGCGGTCTATGTTTTCAACGATCTGCGCGACGCTGCGCAGGACCGTCTCCATCCGATCAAGCGGCATCGCCCCATCGCCGCCGGGGCCGTCCAGCCGGCGCCCGCGGTTGCCGTTGCGCTCGTGCTTCTGGCGGTCGGTCTCGGAGGCGCGTGGCGGGTGGACCCGCTCCTCGCGGCGGTGCTGGGCGGCTATTTGGCTTTGCAGGCGGCCTACACGCTGAGGCTCAAGCACATCGCCCTGGTCGACGTGATCGTGATTTCGCTGGGATTCGTGCTGCGGGCCTTGGCGGGCGCCGTGGCGATTCCCGTCGTGATCAGTCCCTGGCTGCTGTTGTGCGCGATGATGCTGGCGCTGTTCCTCGGGTTGTGCAAGCGGCGCCACGAGGCGGTCAATCTGGCGGGCCAGGGCACCCGCGAAGCGCTGGACGGCTACAGCGAACGGCTGCTCGATTTGCTCATCACGATGGTCGGCGCGGCGGCGCTGGTATGCTACTCGATCTACACCCTCTGGCCCGAAACGGTCGCCAAGTTCGGCACGCCGTGGCTGGGCGCGACCATCCCGTTCGTCGTGTTCGGCCTGTTCCGCTACATGGATCTGGTCTATCGCCGGGACCAAGGCGACCGGCCCGAACATATTTTGCTGACCGACGGCCCGCTGATGGCGGACGTGGCGCTCTACGGCGTGGCGGTGCTGGGCATCCTCCTGGTCCGCTAAAACGCTTCGGTCCCGGCCCCGTATTTGGTTTGACGCCCGCGGGGCTCCCAAGCGACACTGCCGCCGTTTAATCTCCCAAATCCCTGCAGGAGCGGAACCGGCATGAAAATCATCACCAAGCTCGATCACAATGTACTCCGCCGGAGCGTACAGCGCGCCAAGGAACGCGGCATCGTCCTGCCGACGTTCTCCCAGCAGAAAAATCCCAAGTTGATCCCGGCCAAGGTGCAGGAACGATTGGGAAAAATCGGGCTGCAGGACGTCAACCCGCTGAACCTGTTCCGCATCACATGGAAGAACGATCCGAAGACGGGCGGATTCGGCGAAGGCAACTGGCTGGAATTCCCGAAGGAAATCACGGGCGTGGACGCCCGAATCGTCGGCTTGATGGGGCGGTACTTCCCGACGGGGGCGCACAAGGTCGGAGCGGCCTACGGCTGCCTCGTTCCCCGGCTCGTCAGCGGCAACTTCGATCCGACGACGCAGAAGGCGGTCTGGCCATCCACCGGCAACTACTGCCGCGGCGGTGCATTCGACTGCGCCCTGCTGGCCTGCCCGGCCATCGCCATCCTGCCGGAAGGCATGAGCCAGGAACGCTTCCAGTGGCTGAAGAGCATCAAGACCGACGAAATCATCGCCACGCCCGGCACCGAGTCGAACGTGAAGGAAATCTACGACATGTGCTGGCAGCTGCGGCGCGAACGCGGCGACAAGATCGTGATTTTCAACCAGTTCGAAGAGTTCGGCAACGCGATCTGGCACTACAACATGACCGGCGGGATCATCGAGGAAATCTACAACAACAACTTCAAGACGCACCACAGCCGCCTGGGAGCCTACGTCAGCGCGACGGGTTCGGCCGGCACGATCGCGGCGGGCGATTTCCTGCGCACGAAGCATCCGGCCATCCGCGTGGTGGCCAGCGAGGCCCAGCAGTGCCCGACCCTCTACCAGTGCGGCTTCGGCGCGCACCGCATCGAGGGCATCGGCGACAAGCATATCCCGTGGATTCACAACGTCCGCAACACCGACGCCATCGCCGCCGTGGACGACGAGCAGGTCATGCAACTGCTGCGGTTGTTCAACGAAAAGGCCGGCCGCGACTACCTGAAGAAACAGGGCGTGCGCGACGACGTGCTGGCCAAGCTGCCCGCCGCCGGCATCTCCGGCATCTGCAACCTCGTGGCGGCCATCTGGGCGGCGCGCTACTACGACATGGACGGGCGCGACGTCATCTTCCTGCCGCTGACGGATTCGATGGACCTGTACGCCTCGCGCATCGTCGAAATGGCCGCGCAGCATGGTCCCTACACCGTCGATCTGGCTGCCCGCCACTACGGCCGTTTCCTCGAGGGCTGCCATCCGGCCACCTTCCGGGAACTGAACTACTTCGACCGGAAGACCCTGCACAACTTCAAGTACTTCACCTGGGTGGAACAGCAGGGCAAGAGCAGCGAGGAACTGCGCGAACTGTGGGACGAAGACTTCTGGAAGCGCGTCTTCGATCCGGCCCAGGTGGCCGAATGGGACCGCCTGATCGACGACTTCAACGCCGCCACCGGCGTGCTCAAGAGCCTGTAAGCAACGAGGAGAAACCAATGAGTTCGAACCTGTACGCCGAAGCCAAAAAGCGCGAAGACACGATCGCGAATTTCCTCAAGAACATCGCGAGCATTCCCTCCCTGAGCAGCCAGGAGGGCGAGGTGGTCAAGTTCATGGCGGCCGCCATGAAGGAAATGGGCTACGACGAGGTCGTCATCGACGGCATGGGCAACTTGCTCGGCCGCATCGGCAACGGCCCGCGCGTCATCGCCATCGACGGCCACTGCGACACCGTGGACGTCGGCGACATCAGCCTGTGGAACAAGTGCAAGCCCTATCCCTCCGTTATCAAGGACGGCAAGGTCTACGGTCGCGGCGTCACCGACCAGAAGGGCGGCATCGCCAGCTCCATCTGCGGCATCGCGATGCTCAAGGAACTCGGAATGGTGCCCGCCAACCTGACGATCTGGGTGGTTGCCAGCGTGCAGGAAGAGGACTGCGACGGCCTGTGCTGGCAGTACATCGTCAAGGAAACCAAGCTGCGCCCCGAAGTCGTCGTCTCGACCGAGCCGACCAGCCTGCAGATCTACCACGGCCACCGCGGCCGGATGGAAATCGAGATCGAAACCAAGGGCGTCTCCTGCCACGGCTCCGCCCCCGAGCGCGGCGTCAACGCCGTCTACAAAATGGCCGACATCATCAAGGACGTCGAGAAGCTCAACGAGCGCTTGCCGCCGACGAAGCCCCTCGGCAAGGGCACTGTCACCATCAGCCACATCCGCTCGACCTCGCCGAGCCTGTGCGCCGTGGCGGACAGCTGCACGATCCACCTCGATCGCCGCCTGACGACGGGCGAGAACGAGGAAACCAGCGTAGCCGAACTCAAGGCGCTGCCCAGCGTCCAGAAGGCCGGCGCGGAAGTCCGCGTGCTGGAATACTCCGTGCCGAGCTGGACGGGCCTCGCGTATCCCACCAAGAAGTACTACCCCACCTGGCACATCGAAGAGACGACCCCGCAGGTCGCCAGCGCCGTCGCCGGCTACAAGGCCGCCCTCGGCGAAGATCCGGTCGTCTCCTACTGGGTGTTCAGCACCAACGGCGTGTCCATCTGCGGCATGTTCGGCATTCCGGTGATCGGCTTCGGTCCGGGCCACGAGAAGTTCGCCCACTTTCCGAACGAGGAAATCGATATCGAGCACCTGACCCGCGCCGCCGCCTTCTACGCCAGTTTCGCCATCGAATACGCCAAGACCGCCCGCCCCGCCGCCCCATAGGAGGATCCGCATGCTCGTCGAAAAGATCAACAACGAATACCGCTTCACCAGCCCGACGGTGGACGGCGCCTTCGTGGTCAAATTGACCCTGAAAGGCAAGGAAGAGAGCCTCAACACCATCTCCGTCGCCCTATCGGCTTCGTTTCCGCTGCGGAAACTGAAACCGGGCACGATTCGCGCGGCGATCGGCGAGGAGCGCTGGAAGAATTTCATGCGCATGAAAAAGCTGAAGTTGGCCACCATGTTCATCGAACCGCATTCGAAAGGCTTCGTGCCCCACAATTTCTAGGCTCCGGCCCCGCCGGAACCCAACCGTCGCAACCCCCAAACCAAGGAAAAACCATGCTCTATCTGAACGAAAAAGACCTGCTGAAAATCGGCATCCACTGGAACGAGACGATCGACAACCTCGAAAAGGCCGTCGCGTGCCTGGACAAGAAGGACTACGCCCAGCCGGTGAAGCCCTACCTGCGCTACCGCGACCTGACGAACCGCATCATCGCGATGCCGGCGTTCGTGGGCGGGGGCATCAACCTCGCGGGCATCAAGTGGATCGCGAGCTTCCCGGCCAACATCGACCACGGCCTGCCGCGCGCGCACAGCGTGGTGGTGCTGAACCAGGCCGAAACGGGCGTGCCCGTCGCCGTCATCAACACGGCGCTGCTGAGCGTGGTGCGCACGGCGTCGGTGTCGGGCATGATGATCCGCCATTTCCTGAAGGCCCGTCCGCTGCAGAAGGCCAACGTGGCCATCATGGGCTGGGGCCCGATCGGCCGCCGCCACTACGACATGGTCTCCGAGATCATGAAGGGCCAGATCGCGAAGATTTCGCTCTACGACATCCGCGGCATCGATCCCGCGACGATTTCCGGACCCGCCAAGGCCCAGACCGTCGTGGTCAAGTCGTGGCAGGAAGCCTATGCGGATGCGGACGTCTTCATCACCTGCACGGTGTCGAAGGCCCCGTACGTGGACCAGAAGCCGAAAGCCGGCTCGCTGCAGCTGAACTGCTCGCTGCGCGACTACAAGACCAGCATCCTGGACCACACAAAGGCCATCATCGTGGACGACTGGGAGGAAGTCTGCCGCGAGAAGACGGACATCGAGATGATGCACCTCGAGCGCGGCCTGCAGGAGAAGGACACGAAGAACATCGCCGACGTGGTCTACCACAACGCGATGGCCGCCTGGCCGAAGGAGATGCCGATCATGTTCAACCCGATGGGGATGGCCGTGTTCGACATCGCGACCGGCCGCTACTTCATCGAGAAGGCCAAGGCCATGAAGGTCGGCCTGGATCTCGAATAGCCGCGGGCCGGAACGGAAGAACATGCAGCAGCCAAAGAAGATCTACGACAGCATGCTCGAACTCATCGGGAACACCCCGATGGTCCGGCTGAACAAGATTCCTGCGGGCACGGGCTCCGAAATCCTGGTCAAGCTGGAGTACATGAATCCGTCGGGCAGCCTGAAGGACCGCATCGCGCTGGAGATGATCCAGGCCGCGGCGGCCCGGGGCGAACTGAAGCCCGGCGCCACCATCATCGAATCGAGCACCGGCAACACCGGCTTCGCGCTGTCCAGCGTGGGCCGCATGCTGGGCTACAACGTCACCATCTACGAAACCATGCCCGGCAAGGCCGGCGCAGAAAAGTCGAAGATGATGCGGAACGTCGGCGCGGAAGTGCGCCTGATGGAGCCCGAGGACATCGAGCACCTGAAGGAACGCAGCATCGCCGGCGCCGAAGTGGAACTGCCCGGCCGCCAGCTCTGCCTGGAGGACGAGACGAACCACCCCGGGAAGATCTGGTGGGCGCGCCAGTTCAGCAACGAAGACAACTGCAAGTCGCACTACGTCACCGCGCAGGAAATCCTCGAGCAGACCGACGGCAAGCTCGACGTCTTCGTGCAGTCCATCGGCACCGGCGGCAGCGTCGCCGGCATCGCCAAGGTCCTGAAAAAGGCCATCCCGAACCTGAAGGTCATCGGCATTCAGCCGGCGAGCTCCAAGGAACCGTGGCACGTCGGTATGGACTTCCCGTCCACGCCGATCAAGGGCGGCATCGTCTCCCGGATGCTGAAGGCGGACGGACTGATCGACGAGCTGGTGATGGTGACCGACTCCATCGCCCGCGAGATGACGCACCGCCTGTGGCTCGAGGAAGGCGTCTACTGCGGCGTGTCCTCCGGCGCGAACGTGCACTTCGCCCTCGAAGAGATCAAGAAGGCCAAGGGCAAGAAGCTGCGCGCGGTCACGCTGATGTGCGACCACATGAACCGCTACCTGACCGAAGAACGCTACGTGACCTAGGCACCCGGCCAGCGTTCCCGCGGCGGTCCGCCGTTGCGAGGGAAACGGAAGAAAGTTCTCCACACTGTGGAAAACTTTTTTCCATAGTGTGGAAAAATCGCCGGGAACGGCCGGGATTCAATTTCCGGGGCGGTGCTTGGCCGTGAAGAGCAGTACCACGACGCTGTCGGGCGGAAACCCCGGATCGGCGGCGTGGCGGCGCAGCGCGAGCAGCGGCGCCGCGGCCGATGCTTCGAGATCGAGGCCGGCTGCGCGCCCCAGCCGTTGGGCTTCGAGGAAATCGGGGTTCTGGAAATACATCGAAACGCCGCGAGTGGCCTCGAGCGTGGCCGCGACCTCGGGCGTGGTGGCGTCGGCGATGATGGAAAAGGCGACGTCCTCGGACGAGCGGGCGCGGACCATGATGAATTTCGGGATGGCCGTGCCGCGTTCGCGGGCCAGCTGCTGGAAGCCGAGCAGGATGCCCGCGCAGCCGTCGCCGAAGCAGACGGGCAGAATCAGGAAGTCAGGCGCGGCGCCGAGGGCGTCCACGATCTCGCGGGCGATGCTCGCGTAGCCGCTTTTGCCGGGCTGCACCCGCCGGCCGCGGTCTTCGGGCGCGACGGAAACGGGAAACCAGCCCTCCTTGATCTTCTCGTGCAGCGCCGCCGTGCGGGCCTTCATGTCCGGCACGGTTTGCAGCTCGGCGCCGAGCTCGCGCAGGGCGTCGCGGTAGACGGGCAGGATGTGCCGCGTGGCCAGAATCAGGCAAGGGATGCCGGCCGCCCGCGCCGCATGCGCGATGGCCAGGCCCTGGTTGCCGCTCGACGTCGCAACGACTTTTGTGGCGCCGGCCTGGATCGCTTCGGCGACGGCCGCCGGTCCCAGGCGGTCCTTGTAGGAGCCCGTCGCGGAATAGATTTCGGGTTTTAGATAAACGCGGACATGGTACGCGTTGGAAAGCGTCGGGCTGAACAAGGTTGGACTGGCGGGAGCGGACATGAAATCCCTTTTCTTCCAGATGGCGTCAAGCGCCGGAAGGATACGCGAAACGGGTTGCGGTTGGCAATGTCGCGGAGAAAAAGAGGATGGCCGCGGGAGGCAAGGACCACGGGCAAAGCCGGCGCGGGCAGGACTTGTGTGGCGGAAATCCGGCGTTGTGCTATCTTTCCGCCAGCAATCGCAACCCCACCGGTTGCAAATCAGGAGACCCACATGGACAAGCGATTCATCGTCAACTCCGCCGTCAAAGAGGAACTCAAGGCGCGGAGCGGATTGACCACCATTTCGTCGGACGCGCTCGATTGGGTGAACGAACAGGTCGGCGGCATCTTGGACGCCTGCGTCAAAACGGGTCGCCGGACGCCCGGCGGCCGGCTTATGGCTCCGCCTGCCGCCGCTGTCGCTCCGGAGGCTTCCGCCGCGGAAGCCGCGCCGATCTCGCCGGTAGAATAGTTCGCATTATTTTCTGCGGGAGTGGGATGCAATGAATTCTTCTCCGGCGTTCTTTCCGGTTGCAGTGGGGAGGGCAGGGCCGTAGGATGATGAACGGAGGTTCAGTTTTCCGATGGATGCCCGTGTTTCAACCCTGCCGCGCAAGCAACCCGCGCCGTTGCCCGATGCCTTGAAGCCGGGCCAACCGGAACCGGTGGCGTTGGCCCGCTGCGTCCGGCCGCTCGCCGAACGTCTCTCGAGCCTGCGCCTGCCGCTGTACGCTTCCCGCGTCGCCGCGGGATTTCCGTCGCCGGCCGACGACCATTTGGAAAGGCCGATCGACCTGAACGAACATCTGGTGCGGCATCCCGCCGCCACTTTCGTGGTGCGGGTGGAAGGCGATTCCATGACCAACGCGGGCATCCGGCACGGCGATCTGCTGGTGGTCGACCGCTCGCGCGAACCGCAGCCCGGAT
>JAKLIL010000067.1 GCA_022709625.1 Verrucomicrobiota bacterium | reverse complement strand
TCGAACACGGGCAAGGCCGCCATGCCGCCGCCGAAAGCGCCCGCGCCGATCCGCAGGAAACTCCAAAAGACTGAGTGGAGCGGCCGACGATTCATGCAATAAACCTAGCAGAGCACGCGGGGCGATGCAAACGGATGTCCTGCGGCAATCCCGGCATGGAAATCGAAGGTTGCGGGCGAGCCGGGGTTTGGCAGAATGGCCCGCGATTCGTCCTCCGATGAAAATCCTGCGTTCCAACCGCGAAGAATGGTTGGCGGCGGCCTGCGCCGTCGCCACAGGACTTCTGCTTTATGCGTCGTTTGCGCCGCTGGAGTGGACGTGGGCGGCGTGGGTGGCGTTGGTGCCGATGTTCGTCATGACGCGGCGCGTGTCCGTGCGCAAGGCGCTCCAAATGGCGTTCGTGGCCGGCTTGCTGTTCTGGCTGCTGAGCATCCGCTGGCTGACCCACGTGACGGTGGCCGGCTGGCTGTTCCTGAGCGCCTATTGCGCCCTGTTCTTCCTGCCGTCGGCGTGGCTGGCGCAGCGCTGGCGCGGCGGCGCGGCCGGGTTTGCCGGGGCCATGGCCGTGGTCTGGTGCGGGAGCGAATTCCTGCGGGGCTGGCTCGGTGGCGGGTTCCCCTGGAATCCCGTCGGGGTGGGCTTGGCGCCTTGGTTGCCGGCCATCCAGATTGCGGAATTCGGCGGGGTTTGGTTGGTATCGGGCCTGGCGGTATTTGCCAATGCCCTTTTGGCCTGGACCGTGGCGGAACGACGCGGCTGGCCAGCGCTGGCGTTGGGGACATTGGCCGTCGCGGCGGTGCTGGGGTGGGGGACTTGGCGGGTGGGACGGCTGCCTGCACCGGAACGCACGCTTCGCGTCGCCTTGGTCCAGCCGTCCATCCCGCAGGACGACAAATGGGTCTCCGCCAAGATCCAAATGATTTACGACCGCCTGCGGGAGTTGACGCGGCGAGCCCAGGCGGATTTCCGAACGGAGCTGGTTGTTTGGCCGGAAACGGCGTTGCCGGACGACGTGCGCAACAGCGCGACCAGCTACGATCTGGTTTGGAGCCTCTGCACCAACGGGATGCCGATCCTGACGGGCTCGCTCGATACCGCGGTCTTGGATTCCGGCGAAATGCAATTCTTCAACAGCGTATTTTTGTTCGACACGGCGGGGCGCATCGTCGGCGAATACGACAAACGCCATCTGGTGATCGGCGGAGAGTTCATTCCGTTGGAAAAATGGATTCCCGATCGGTTGGAATGGTCCCTGGGCTTGCCTGAAAGCATCACGGCGGGCAAGGCGGGGGCGGTTTTCCGGGTTGGGCCGCACGCCATTCCCCTCGCACCATTGGTCTGTTTCGAGGACATCATGCCGTATCTCGCCCGGGCGGACGTGCGTGCCGGGGCCCGGATGCTGGTGAACGTGACGAACGACGCCTGGTTCGACGAGCGGGCGGCGCCGCGGCAGCACATGCGCAACGCCAGCCTGCGGGCCGTTGAAAACCGCGTGCCGCTGGTGCGGGCGGCCAATACCGGCGTGTCCTGCGTGGTTGCGCCTTCGGGGCAGCTCGCGGCGCATCTGGCCGACGAGTCCGGGCGGACCTGGGAGCCCGGCGTGCTTTGGGCAGACGTGCCAGTGCCAGCCGACGGGGCGTCCTTGACTTTCTACGCCCGTTTCGGGGATATGTACGGCATCGCGTGCGCCGCCGCGACGCTCCTGTGGCTGGCGCGGACATTTTTGCAACGACGCAAAACCGGATGAATTCTAAACGGGATGAACAGGATTTACAGGAAGGGAACGAAGAATGGATTCCATTCTGAATCCTGATTCCTGCATTCTGCATGCCAACAACTTATGTTAGACGAGCTTTCAGTACGCATTGCGGCCGTGAAAGAACACCTCGCAGGAATGAGAGGTTACCTTTGACGTCGCGGGCAAGAAGCGGATCATCGAAGAGCTGACGCAGCAGATGACCGCACCCGATTTCTGGAACGACCAGAACGCGGCGCGGGCGCTGATCGAAAAGAAAAACGCCCTCGAAGCCGTGACGGGACCCTACGAGCGCCTGGTCGCCCATCAGGAAGAGCTCGAACTGATGGCTGGGTTGCTGGCGGACGAGGGGCACGGCGCGCCGGACCACCCCGACGTGGCCGAACTGGCGAAGCAGGTTGCGGCGCTCGAAAAGCAGTACGAGCATGTCGAACTGCAATCGCTGATGATCGGGCGCCTCGACGCGAACAACGCGTTCCTGACCCTGCACGCGGGGGCGGGGGGCACGGAATCCTGCGATTGGGCCGCCATGCTCCTGCGCATGTACGACCGCTATTGCCAGAAGCAGGGCTTCGACGTCTCCACGGTGGATTACCAGTCCGGCGACGAAGCCGGCGTGAAAAGCGTCACGATCATGGTCAGCGGACCCTGGGCCTATGGATTCATGAAGGCCGAGCGCGGCGTGCACCGCCTCGTGCGCATCAGCCCGTTCGACGCCAACAAACGCCGGCACACCTCGTTCGCCTCGCTCGACGTCGTGGCGGAAATCAGCGACGACATCGAGGTCAAGATCGACGACAAGGATTTGCGCGTGGACACCTACCGTTCCAGCGGCGCCGGCGGACAGCACGTCAACAAGACCGACAGCGCCATCCGGCTGACCCACCTGCCCACCGGCATTGTTGTCGCCTGCCAGGCCGAGCGCTCCCAACTTGCCAACCGCAACAAGGCCATGAAAATCCTGCGGGCCAAAATCTACGAGCTGGAGCAGGACAAGAAGCGCCGCGAAATGGAGAAATTCTACGGCGACAAGGGCGAGATCGCCTGGGGCCACCAGATCCGCTCGTACGTTTTGCAGCCCTACACGATGGTCAAAGACCACCGCACCGACATCGAAACCAGCCAGGTCTTCGACGTGCTCGACGGCGACCTCGACCGGTTCATCGAAGCCTGGCTCAAGCAGAGCCGCGGCGAAGCCGCGCAGTAAAGGAACCGGGATTCAGGGTTCAGCTTGATTTCCGCAGCCAGAACCCCGAACCCTCAATCCTCCAATCCCAGCTTCTTCAGCTTGGGCTGGATGACGGCCCGGCAATAGGGCGCGCGCTTGTTGTTGCGGTAGTATTCCCGATGGTAATCCTCGGCGGGATAGAATTCGCCGGCCGGCGCGATTTCCGTGACGATGGGCCGCGCGTGGCGACCGGATTGGCTTTCCGCCGCGAGCGCGGCCTTGGCCGCCGCCGCTTGCGCCTCGGAATGTGTGAAAATCGCCGAACGATATTGCGTTCCCAGGTCCGCGCCTTGCCGGTTCAATTGCGTGGGATCGTGCGACTTCCAGAAAACATCCAGTAGCTTGTCGTACGAAATCGCCTGTGGATCGAAAACAATTTGCACCGCTTCGGCATGCCCGGTGTCGCCATCGCAGACTTGGGCATAGGTTGGGTTCTTCGTTGTACCGCCGGTATAGCCGGAAACTACCTTCAACACGCCCGGCTGCTGACGGAAGATTTCTTCGAGGCACCAGAAACAACCTCCGGCAAGGGTGGCGGTTTCCGTTGGAACGGGGGAATTCATGGCATCTCCAGGTTGGGCAAACGCATCCGTTGCCGCAAGCAGGGCAAGGATGCAGATTAGCGATTTCATGCCCGGCAAGCTATCCCAGGATGCGCAAATTCGCAATCAGTAGAGCGGATTTGGGATTGCGAAGGGCGGCCAAGGAGGCGCGGGGGTGCGGGTGCCCCAGAGCTGGGCGTAAAATTCAGGGCGGGTGCCGGGAAAATTCCACAGGGCGGACCCGATGCGTTTTTCGAGGGCGGTGAGCAGCGTGAAGGCCGAGAAGGCGGGGCAGTAGGCGGCAGGGTCGACGACTTCGAAGGCGAGGCCGCGCAGAAGTTGGCCGTGCTTGTCGGGATATTCGCAGGGCGCGACGCGTAGGCCGGGAAGGGGCGGGAGTTCGAGCTTGGAAACGTCCGCGTGGGCCGAACCGATGCGCTGGAAGGCGAGGGGGGTGCCGCGAGCGTGGTCGATCATCGGCAGGGCCTCGAAGAAGACCGTGAGCGGGAAGCACAGGGCGTTATCGATGGAGACAATGGCGGGCGAAGTGGCGCGCCACGCGGGAAATATTTGCGGAAGAGATAAAGTGCGTGAGAGGTTGCGGCAGGGGGCGATGAGCAAGTCGAGCGAAGAGAGAGAAAGGGCCTCGCGCAGGAAAAGGGCGGTTTCGGCGGGCGTCATCCCGTAGCAAAACGGAGTGGGGACGAGGCCGACGAACGAAGCGCAGGCGGGGTCGAGCATGGGGCCGTCGGGCGGCGTCAGCATCAGGGGAACGGGGCGGTCGGCGACGACGAGGGTTTTGTCGGCGGCGGCGCAGGCTTCCATCAGGAGGCGCAAGGTGGAGACGTAGGTGTAGGCCCGGCAGGCGATGGTCTGGACATCGAACACGAAGACGTCCACGAGGTCGAGCATCGCGGGGGTGGGGGCGCGGGTCTCGCCGTAGAGCGAGAAAACAAGAATGTTCCACTCGGCGTGGGCGGTGTCTTCGATTCTTTCGCCGGCTCCGCCGCGACCGAAGAAGCCGTGCTCGGGGCCGAAGAGGGCGACGAGATTTGCGCCGGAATCGCGGAGGAATTGGGCGGAATGGCGTCCATCGGAGGTCAGGCTGGCGGGATGCGCGACGAGTCCGACGCGGCGGCCGGCGAGCCAGTCGGGCGGTATGGACTCGATGCCGGGGCGGATGGCGGGCGAAGCGATCACAGGAGAAATCGTAGCAGAATCAGAAAGAGAGAGGAGAATTTTTAGACAGGATGGACAGGATTTGACAGGATGGAAGAGAGAACAGCAGGCAGAATGAGCAGGAAAACAAGAAGCAGCCGGAACACAGGAAAACAGCCGTTATGATGGGGGAAAGCGAGAAGAGATTGGGAAATAGGTTGAAAACGGCGGCGGAGGCGATCCGCGGGGCGGAATATCTGACGGCGTTCAGCGGGGCGGGGATGTCGGTGGAGAGCGGGATTCCGCCGTTCCGGGGGGAGGGCGGAATATGGAACAAGTACGATCCGGCGGTCTTGGATTTGGAGGCGTTCGTGCGCCATCCGGGGCGCTCGTGGCCGGTGATCCGGGAGATGTTCATCTGTTTTCTGGGGGCGGACGGCCGGCCGCCGGCGCAACCGAACGAAGCGCACCGGGTCTTGGCGAAGTGGGAGGCGGCCGGGCGGCTCAAGACGACGATCACGCAGAACATCGACGGCCTGCACGCCGCGGCGGGCAGCCGCAACCTGGTGGAATTCCATGGGCACTGCCGGACGATGACCTGCCTCGATTGCGGGCGGGAACTGCCGCTGAACGCGGAAGCGACGCGGGCGGCGGTGCCGCGCTGCGCGTGCGGCGGGTTGCTGAAGCCGGACTTCGTATTCTTCGGCGAGGGCATTCCGCCGGGAGCGCTGGAGGCGGCGGAGGAAGCGGCGCGGAAAACGGACTGCATGGTTCTGGTCGGGACGTCGGGCGTGGTGTATCCCGCGGCGGCGATTCCGCAACTGGCGAAGCGCCGCGGGGCGACAATCATCGAGGTGAACCCGGAGCCATCGGATTACACGGAACGGATCGTGGACTTGTTCATTCCCATGAAGGCGGGGGCGGCATTTCTGCGCATGGACGCGCTGCTCGGCCCGCGGTAAACCGTTTTTTGCTCGATTTCTTTCCCAATTCGGGGGTTGACGCCGGCGCCGGCCGCGGGATATAGTCCCGCGCAATTCCGCCGTTGTGCGGGCGCCCCCCGGCCCGGCGGCGACATCTGGAATCAACATACGGAGATCACGAAAATGGCTATCAAAGTTGGCATCAATGGATTCGGGCGCATTGGGCGCTTGGTTTTCCGCGCGGCGGTCGAAAATCCAAACATCGAAGTGGTCGGAATCAACGACCTGTTCGACTCCAAGCAATTGGCGTACATGCTGAAGTTCGACAGCATCCACGGCGCCTTCAAAGGCACGGTCAAGGCCGAGGAGGGCGCGCTGGTCGTCAACGGCAAGAAGATCCGGCTCACGGCGGAAAAGGATCCGGCCAACCTCAAGTGGGGCGACGTCGGCGCCGAATACGTGTGCGAATCCACGGGCCTCTTTTTGGAAAAGGCCAAGGCCGAAGGACATCTCAAGGCCGGCGCCAAGCGCGTGGTGATGAGCGCGCCGTCGAAGGACGACACCCCGATGTTCGTCATGGGCGTGAACCACAAGACCTACAAAGGCGAGGCGTTCGTATCCAACGCCTCCTGCACGACGAACTGCCTGGCGCCGGTGGCCAAGGTGCTGCACGACAACTGGGGCATTCTGGAAGGCCTGATGACCACGGTGCACGCCACCACGGCGACCCAGAAGACCGTGGACGGTCCGGGCGGCAAGAAGGACTTCCGGGGCGGCCGCGCCGCGGCGGGCAACACCATCCCGTCCTCGACCGGCGCCGCGAAGGCGGTAGGCAAGGTCATTCCGGCCCTCAAGGGCAAGCTGACGGGCATGGCGTTCCGCATTCCGACGCTCAACGTCTCCGTGGTCGACCTGACCGTGCGGCTGGAGCAGGCGCCCGGCGCGGACGCCGAATCCGCCTATGCCGCCATCAAGGCCGCGATGAAGAAGGCGTCCGAAGGCGAGATGAAAGGAATCCTCGGCTATACGGAAGACGACGTCGTATCGACGGACTTCAACCACGACCCGCGGACCTCGATCTTCGACGCCGGCGCCGGTATCATGCTCAACCCGAATTTCGCGAAGGTGGTGGCCTGGTACGACAACGAGTGGGCCTATTCCAATAAGCTGCTGGACCTCATCGTCCATATGGACACCGTCAAGTAGACGTCGCGCGCGAACCCGGATGCGGAGAGCGGCCCGCCCGCTCTCCGCGTCCTGTCTGCGAGGAGAACGAACCCATGCACAAGAAGACCTTGAAAGACGTGGATCTGGCCGGCAAACGCGTGCTGATGCGCGTGGATTTCAACGTGCCGATCAAGGCTGGCGTCATTGGCGACGACACGAGGATCCAGGCGGCTCTGCCATCCATCCGCTACGTGCTCGAAAAAGGCGCGCGGCTCGTGCTGATGAGCCACCTCGGCCGGCCGAAAGGCAAGGGCTACGAGGCGGAATTCAGCCTCAAGCCCGTCGCGGACCACCTCGCCAAGGTGCTGGGCCAGCCCGTCGCATTCGCGGCGGACTGCCAAGCCGCCGACGCCGAAGTGGCGGCGCTGAAGTCCGGCCAGGTGCTCCTGCTGGAAAACACCCGCTTCTACAAGGAGGAAGAGGGCAAGGTCAAAAAGACCGACGAGATGTCCGAAGAGGAATACAAGGCCAAGAAGACCGCGCTGAAGGAAAAGCAGCAGGCGATGGCCCGGAAACTGGCCACCTACGGCGACGTCTTCGTGAACGACGCCTTCGGGTCCGCGCACCGCGCGCACGCGTCGACGGCCGTGATCTGCAAATACATCGGCGCCAGCGTGGCCGGTTTCCTGATGGAAAAGGAAATCCAGTATCTCGGCAACGCGGTGAACAATCCCGTGCGTCCCTTCGTGGCGATTTTGGGCGGGGCCAAGGTCAGCGACAAACTGGCGGTGGTGGACAATTTGCTGAATAAGGTCGACACGCTGATCATCGGCGGCGGCATGGCCTACACGTTTTTGAAGGCCCAGGGCCACGAAGTCGGCAATTCCCTGTGCGAACTGGACCAGCTCGACTACGCCAGGCGGATGATCGCCAAGGCGCAGGTCAACGGCAAGAAGCTGCTCCTGCCCGTGGACAACGTGGTGGCGGACAAGTTCGACGCGGCCGCGAACACCCAGGTCGTCGGCAACGATGTGCCGGCCGGCTGGATGGCGCTGGACATCGGCCCCCGGACGACCGCGCTGTATGCGGCGGCGATCCAAGGCGCCAAGACCGTGGTCTGGAACGGACCGATGGGCTGCTTCGAGATGAAGCCGTTCGCAGCGGGCACGTTCGGCGTCTGCCGGGCGGTGGCCGACAGCGGCGCCACGAGCATCATCGGCGGCGGCGACAGCGTCAGCGCCGTGAACCA
>JAKLIL010000066.1 GCA_022709625.1 Verrucomicrobiota bacterium | reverse complement strand
CTCAGGACGATGTCGGTGCCCACATCGCCCGACCGCGTTAGTTCGAAGAGATAGGGGCCGATGCTGCTCGGATCCCATGTGCCGGCCGTGAAGGTCAGCGCGGTGGGAGGAACGCCTCGGATCGTGAGGTCGTTCATGAAGATCGCGTAGTTGACGTTGTCCGCCGGGGCGCAGGAATAACCGCCGCAGTAGATGGAAACGCCCGAAGCGGGTTCGGGGTTGAGGATGTTCGTGGAGTAGTTGAGGTTTTCCACGCCGCCGACCGACCGGCTCAGGTTCATCTGGATGCCGTCCGCCAACTGGGTGATCTTCACGTCCACGACGGCCCCGGGCGAATACGTCGTGGAAATCGTCGTGCCGTTGACCTGGAAGGTGTCCGGATTGATCACGTTGATCAAATTGGCGAACTGGCCCGTGGAGCAGAAAACGTCCACGCCGCGCCCCCCGCCGTCCCAGTTGTAGGTGAAGGTGAAACTAAGCACGTCGCCGACGTTCAAGTCGCCCGCGAAATTGCGCTTGCCGTTGCACCAGCCGTTGGCACCGTCGCCCATGAAGCGGAACGAGTAGCCGTTGGTGGAATTCAGGTTGCCGCCGCCGCCGGCGGTGGAATCGCCCAGTTCGGCCGGCGTGTTCCACAGGTCCCACGCGCCAAAGCCGTAGCCCAGATTGGACATGTTGGTGAAGGTGGCCGGCGTGTAGTTCCCCGCCTCGTCGTAGGCAATCACGGTCAACGCATCCACCACGGTCACGGCCAGCGGATCGGCCGAGGCATCGTCGTTGGAGGCCGTCAGGGTCGCCAAACCCGCCGCCACGGTAGTGCCTTGGAAGGTCGCAACGTTCTGTTCAAACGGGAAATCCACCGAGGCCGGAACCGTCATCGCGCCGGCATTGTCGCTAGCGAGGTGGACGGTGTCGCCGATGGGACCAAAACGGGTCAACGTGTAGGTCGGGCTTTCACCGACCTCCACCGTGGTCGGACCGGTCAACCGCAATGCCGGCGCCTTGACCGTCACGATGTATTCGGCCTTGGCGCCGCTGGCCACGTTGCTGGCGAGGATCGCCGTCGTGCCGTAGCCCACCGCCTTGGCCTGGAAGGCGATATTGGTTTGCCCATCGGCGAAAGTCACGGCGTTCGTGACTTGTATCACGCCCGTATTGGTGCTGACCAGGACGATATTGCTGCCCACGGCACCCACGCGCGTCAGGGTGTAGTCGATCGGCGCCGGGACCGCCGTGTACACTTCCCACGGGCCTTCGAAGTACAGCCGCGGCTCGACCGGCCGGACGGTGTATTCGGCCCAGGCGCCGCTGGCGACATTGCTGGCTACGATCGTAGCCTCGCCGTTCGTCAGGCTGACGACCGTGGCGTTGAAACTCACCGTGTTGGAGCCGGTCGTGAAACTCACGCTCGCCGGCACGGTCACGGAACCGGGATTGCCGCTCGTCAAGACGATCTCGTCGCCCACCGCGCCTTCGCGGGTCAGTTCGAACGGATAATCGCCCAGCGTCTTGGGATCCCATGTGCCGGAGGTGAAGGTGAGCGTCATGGGCGGCGGGGGCGGGGTGCCGGCCTGTGTCAGTTTCAGGTTGTTGAAATAGCTTTGGCGCTGGTCGGGGGCGTCCGCTTTCAAACCGGAGGAATAGAAACGGAACCCGCCCAAATAGCCCCAGGCCGATGCGGTGGTCACCGTGGTGGCAAAGGTTTCAACGCCGTCGCGGCCCGTGGCAAAGACGGAGATTTGATTGGCTGCCTTCTGGGTGAAGGTCCAATGCATCGTGTTGGAGCCGTAGTTGGTGATGGCAGGCGATCCGTTCAACGTCAATTCGCCGGGGAAATTGCCGTGATTGACGTTGATTACCTGAATGCCGTTGGCGTAGAGGTTGAATCCCTTGTTGCCGCCGTCGGAATCCCAGTTGACTCCAAAATCGAATTCGAAGGTATCGTTGGTATTCAGGGCTTGGTTGAAGTTCCGGTCAATGTCGACGGAGCCGACCTTGCCCACGAAGCCGAAGGCCTCGCCCATCATCAATCCCGCATAAGTGCTGTCCCAAATGCCGGCCCCAGCCCAACCGTCGCCGCTGTTGGCCGTGATGGTCCAAACACCAAACCCGGTGCCGCCGTTGGACCCGTTGGTCCATGCGCCGCCGGGATAGTTCGTGGCCGCATCCGTGTAGACGGCACCGAAGGCTGCGCCGGCCCAAGCCAGCGTTCCGATCAACAAACCGCACAGCATTTTTTGCTTCATGATTCGACTCCTGTAATGATTCCGGGATGAGACGCGACGACCGCTTGAATACGCGCACGATGCCACGGGCGGCCCCGCATGGCAAGGGAAAAACGCCCAAAAAAACGCTTTTTCCGGTCGGCCGCCGGTCACGGTCACTGGACGGTGAAGAGACCGGAAATGGGCTGGCGCAAGGCGGCGTTGGTGGCCGGCCACCAGTAGCCCGTGAAGCGGTTGGTCGGCTGGCCGGGATTGAACCCCAAGGAGTAAGAGTGTACCTTGCCGGAATTGACTGGCGAATATTCCTCAAAGACGAGGCGGGCCGCATAGGGGTTGCGAGTCCATGCGTCTCCAGGATAGATCACCCCGGAGGAGACATTGCTTCCCGCCATCGTCACCCAGAACGCGCCCGCATCCCAGTAGTTCGTCGCGAACCATGCCTCGTATTTCACGGCCGGCGTCCCGTTCGTCCACCAGAAGGTGAACTTGAGGCCGCGGTGGGTGGCCGGAGACGTGATCGGCTCGGGAAACAGCACGCGGGACACGTGGAAGTAATAGGTGTCGCCCAGCACCACCCGCGGCACCGAGGTCGTCCAGACCGTGGTGGGGTCCGTGTGGTACTCGAGATCGGAACTGTCCCACTCCACCAGATCCGCAGACTCGCGGAAGGACGTTTTCGACTGGCTGGCCATTTCCATCTTCAAGATGAGATCGGCACCCGCCGCGACGGCCGTCATGGGTCCCGTTTCAACCACCGGCACGCCGTGGGCGGAGATATCGAACGCCGCGGCCGATTCTCCGACGCGGCGCACGACGACGTTGCTCAGCACGACGTCTTGGACCGGGCGGGAGCCCGCCCCCTGGACCGACACGGCGGCGATCGCCGCCACCGCGTCCAGGCCGGCGGTCACGTGCCCGAACACCGTGTAGCTGCCGTCCCAAGCTGGCCAGTTCGTGGCCATGACGAAAAACTGCGAACCGTCGGTATTCGGGCCCGCATTGGCCATGGCGATCGCGCCAGCCACGTGCGCCAGGCCGTTGGTCACGTTTTCCGGCATGGTGTAGCCCGCGTTGGCGAAGTTGGTGGATGCCACGCCGTTGGTATCGACGGATACGTACAGGCACCCGCCCCCATGGATCGCAATGCCGTTGCTCGCCGCGTCCTTCACCACCCGGTGAAACAGCGAGCCGTCGTAGAAGGGCTTGTTGGTCCAGACGTTGCCCTGGGCATCGGCCCAGGCACCGGCGCCGGTCGCCAAGCCCACGAAAGCGGCCACGGCGCGCGGGGCGCGCTCGTAGTCCAACTGGACGGTGAAGTTCCCCAGCGCGGTGGAGAAATCGGCGAAAATCCCGTTGCTTTGCGCGCCCGCTGCGGGCGCGCCCGCAAGCGCCAGTAGGCCCGCCAGAGCTTGGCAACGCCAACTTCGCTGGAGACCGCGCATCTTGCCCCGGGCGCGCCGCGCGGCCCTAGAAGGTAAAGGCGAGACCAAGCGCCACGACCGGATACACCTTGAAGTCGTCGAAATCGGCCTGCAGGTTCTGCTCTTCTTCCACGATGTCCTCGCGGAAGGTGTCGAGCTTGGCGGTCATGCCCGGCCCGTCGGAGGTCAGCGAGACGTCGTAGGACTGGAAGACTACGCCGATGTCGAGTTTGACCGTCAACCGCTGGTCCTCGGCGACGGGATTGCCGAAACCGATGCCGAGGTAGTAGGCAAAGACATTATCCACCTCGACCTCGCCGGTCAGGGTGCCGACCACGTCGGGTCCGTAGGTGTGGGACCCAATCTGCACCGCCTGGTCCGGCGTGGCTTCCAGGTCCACGCTGGTGCCGCTGGTCAGATAGGCGCCCGCGGAAATCCGGAAATGGTCGCCAAGCGGATAAAGATCGATCAGCAAGGGAACACTGAACAAGTGCAGGTCGAAATCGTAGTCCACGTCGTCCAACTCGAGTTCGAAGCCCAGATTCCCGAAATTCACGCCGCTGCGCAGGCTGAGGTAGCGGTTGATGCCGAAAACCACGTCCGGGCCCCACCCCAGCGTACCGATCTGGGCGCCGATGGACAGACCGGGCCACTTCTGGCCCCAAAACCAGTAGATGCCCTCCTCCTCCTCTTCCGCGGCGGCCGCGGCCGGCGGGGCGGCGTAAACGGGGGGCGCCGCGTAATAACCCGGAGCCGGCGCGTAGAAAACCGGCGGGCCGGCGGGATAGGCCGTCGCCGGAGCGCCGGGGGCCGGCGCGGGGGTCGCGGGCGCCGCCGGAGCGGGCACGTGCGGCGCGGCCGTTCCTTGATAGTAAACCGGAGAGGGTTGGATAACCCGTTGCTGCCCGAACGCAAACGCCGCGCTGGCCGCCAATGCCATCGCCGCCGTCCAATGTCTGCTCATCGCCATCTTTCGTTTCCTTCCTTACGCGCTCTTGAAATTCATGATCCGGCGTAGCCTACGCCCAGCAAACACACGTCGTCTTCGAACACCGGCGTACCGGTGAATTCGACCACCTCGCGCAGCAGGGCTTTCATCAGGTCCGGCAAGGGTTCGCCCATGTGCCGCGTCAGGGAGGCTTCCAGCCCCTTGACGTCGAATTCGTCCTGCCGCTGGTTGCGGGCTTCGGTCAGCCCGTCGGTATAGAAGATGACCCGCTTGCCGGGGGGGAGATCCGCTTCGGTGTGGGCGTAGCGGGCATCGCCGAACAGGCCCAGCGCGGGCCCCAGCCCTTCGGGCGACATCCGCCCGCTGCGCACCGTGCCCTCCGCATCGATCACCATCGGCAAGGGATGGCCGGCGTTGGCGTGGCGGATGCGGCCCCGCCGCAGGTCGAAATCCACGCAGCAGGCCGTCGCGAACATGAGTTCGTTGGCGCTGCCGAAGATTTTCGAATAGGCCGCGTTCAGGCGCGTCATGAATTCGCCGGGTTCCTGCGTCTCCTTCGAAATCTGCTCCAGCAGGCCCCGGATGGTCGCCACCACCAGCGCCGCCCGCGCGCCGTGGCCCATCACGTCCGCCACGAACACCAGCACCTGGTTCTCGGACACCGGCAGGATGTCGAAGAAATCGCCGCCCACCAGCCCGCTGGGATGGTACACGTGGGCGAACTCCAGATGGCCCGGCCGCGCCGGATCGCCGGAAACCACGGTGGGATAGGTCGTCGGCATGAAAGCGTACTGCAGATCGCGCGCCATGCGCAGGTCGGCTTCCATTTCCGCGTTTTTCTGCCGCAGCTGGGCGGCGTAGAGTTCGAGCTGCTGCTGCGCCTGCCGCTGGGGAGTCACGTCGAGAAGCGAAATCACGATGCCCGTCATGGCCCCGTCCGGGTTCAGGTTGGGCTCGAGCGAGGCTTGCGCGAAGAACGGCGCGCCGGCCTTGCGCTTCATTTCCAGCTCGCCGACCCAGGTATCGCCGGCCTGTACCGTGGCCAGCATGTCGGCGGCCAAGGCCTCCTCCTTCAGGAACTGGCGGAAATTCAGGGCGTAGGCTTCCTCCGCCGATTCCAGCCCCAGCAGGGCCAGCATGGAGGGATTCACGTAGCCCGCCAACGTGCCCTCCATGTCGGCCACCGCGATGCCGCTGCCGGAATTCTGCAGCGCGTTGTAGCCGGTCTTCAGGCGCTCTTCGGTCTCCTTGCGCAAGGTGATGTCGCGGATGAAGAAACTCAGGTGCGTCCTGCCGCCCAGCGGGAGGCGGCTGACGGAAATTTCCCCCGGGAACATCGTGTCGTCCGCCCGGCGGCACAACGCCTGGATCAGCACGAAACGGTTGTTTTCCAGCGAACCGAGGATCGTGTCGAGCAGGCTGCGCTGGGCGCCGCAGAGCAAGTCGAGCACGTTCTTCTTGCACAGCTCGGCCCGGCTGCTGGCGAAAAACTGCTCCGCACGCACGTTCGCGCCGATGATCGCGCCCTGGGGATCGGTGATGAACACCGCGTCGTAGATGCTTTGCAGCAGGACCTGGAAATCCTCCCCGCCCATTGGCCGCGCCGTCGGCCCCGCCGGCACCCGGATCACGCCCGGGCCGCCCGGCCGCGGCGCCATGGTCAAGCCCCCGGGCCGGCCGATGCGCACGGTGGCCGGCGCCGGCGCCTGCTGGAGCTGCTCCAGCATCGCCGGCGTGATGTCGATGCGCATCGTCGCCTGGGATTGTTCCTTGTCCTTCGGCATCTCGTGGGCACACCATATCGGAGGCATCTGCGCCGGGCAAACGTTTTCCGCCCGTTTTTTTGCTGTTCATTCCCCGGTTTTGCCCCATAATGAAGTTCTTCCAAATCTTGGAAAGGGCGACCCCATGTTTGCAGGCGCATATACCGCTTTGATCACCCCCTTCCGCCCCGACGGCGCGGTAGACTACGACCGGCTCCGCGCGCTGGTCGAGTTCCAGATCGCCGGCGGCATCGACGGCCTCGTGCCCGTGGGCACCACCGGGGAATCCCCCACCCTGGACATGGCGGAGCATGTCGAGGTCGTCCGCGTCGTCGCCGAAACGGCCGCCGGCCGCGTCAAGGTCGTCGCCGGCACGGGAGCCAATTCCACCGCCGAGGCCCTCGAACTGACCGAAAAGGTCCTGGACATGGGCGTGGACGGCACCCTGCAGGTCACCCCCTACTACAACAAGCCGACGCCCGCGGGCCTGATCCGCCATTTCATCGCCGTGGCCGATCTCGGCCTGCCCGTCGTCCTCTACAACGTGCCCGGCCGCACCTCGTGCGAAATCGCCGTCGCCACCATCGCCGAACTGGCCAAGCATCCCAAGATCGTCTGCGTCAAGGAGGCCGGCGGCAGCGTCGACCGCGTCAGCCGCATCAAGGCCGCCTGCGACATCGAGGTGCTCTCCGGCGACGACGGCCTCACGCTGCCCATGATGGCCGTTGGCGCCGCGGGCGTCATCAGCGTCGCCTCCAACGTCGCCCCGCAGGCCGTCGCCGGCCTGGTCCACGCCGCCGCCGCCGGCCGCTGGGACGAAGCCCGCCGACTGCACTTCAAATATTACGGTTTGTTCACCGACGTTTTCATCGAGACCAATCCCATTCCGATCAAGGCCGCCGCCGAAATGGTGGGGCTTGGTCCGGCGCACTACCGCCTCCCCCTGTGCGACCTGGCGCCCGCCAACAAGGACAAACTGCGCGCCACGCTCGAGAAATGCGGCCTGCTGAAATGAGTTCCGCCCGCCAAGTCCTGCTGCTGGGCGCGGCCGGCCGCATGGGCCAGGCCATCGTGCGCCTGCTGGCGGCCAAGGCCGTTGCCGGCTTGGAACTTGCCGCCGCCGTCGACCGCCCCGATTCCCCGCTGGTCGGCCAAGATGCCGGCACCGCGGCCGGCGGACCGGCCCTCGGCGTGCGCGTTGCCGGCGATTTGGACGCGGCCCTCGCCGCGCGGTTCGACGTTGCGATCGACTTCACGTCCCGCGCTGCTTCGGTCGCCGCCGCGCCGCGGCTGGCGGCCGCCCGCCTCCCGTGGGTGCTTGGCACCACCGGCCTCGACGACGCCGAAAAAGCCGCCGTCGCCAAAGCCGCCGAAAAAATTCCGGTCGTTTTCTCCGCCAACATGAGTCTCGGCGTGAACCTGCTCTACGCCCTTGTCCAGCAGGCCGCCCGCGCCCTGCAGGGCCGCGGCTACGACTGCGAAATCGTCGAACGCCACCACCGCCGCAAGCAGGACGCGCCCTCCGGCACGGCCCTGTTCCTCGGCGAGGCCGCCGCCCTGGGCTTCGGCTGGGACCTCGAGGACGTCGCCGTCCACGGCCGCGCCGGCCTCGTCGGCGCGCGGCCCGAAAAGCAAATCGGTTTCCATGCCGTCCGCGGCGGCGACATCGTCGGCGACCACGCGGTTCTGTTCGCCGCCGACGGCGAATGCGTCGAGCTGGCCCACCGCGCCACGTCGCGCGACACTTTGGCGCTCGGCGCG
>JAKLIL010000065.1 GCA_022709625.1 Verrucomicrobiota bacterium | reverse complement strand
GCTGCACGAACGGATTGTCGGGATATATTTCCAGGGCTTTTTTGAGATCGATATAGGCGTCGTTCGCTTCCCCCAGCATTTCCCAGACTACCGCCGAGAGATAGAAGGTTGCGGCGTTTTGAAAGGAATGCTGCACCGTGCCCGCCAGTCGATCGAGTCCGGCGTAAACCGGGCCGAGGTGGGCATCGCGCCCGGCGGCATACGCGGCACCCTCCGCCGCCGATTTGGCCTTGTCGATTTCGCGCGCATGGCGCCGGGCCGCCTCTTCCTGCTCGCGGTTGGCCCGGCGCACCTCGACGCCGGCACCGACCAAATCGTTCGTCGCCAGATAATTCAGCGCCTGGTAGTGGTGCACCAGGATTCGCTCGTAGCTTGGCGCACGGTAGGGAATGGCCTTGTCGTTGACCAGCACGGCGGCGCCCTGCGCCGCCGCCCCCGACGCCGAAAGCGCCGCCTTTTCGTCCTGCGCCTTGGTCCCCGCGATCGCGGCTTCGAACGCCGTCCGCGACGCCGCAAAATCCCCTTCCAACTGGGCTGTGCGCCCCATTTCCAGCGCGAACAGCACGCCCGAATTGCCGTTGGTCCGTCCGCCGAACGTCTGCCGATACCCCGTCTTTTGCCCCGTCCGCAACGGTTGCAGGGTGGTCTGCTCCATCCCCAGCGGGTACTGGCTGAAAGTGCCGCAACCCGCGGCCAATGCCGCCAGCAGCCAGGCCAACCCCGCCGCCCGCCACCTTTGCGGATTGACTGGAATGGAATGCGCTTCCACCATGGCCGCATGAACATACCACCGCCCACGCCCGCCGGCAGTCAAAAACTGGCGTGGGTCGATGCGCACAATCATTTGCAGGATCCCCGCCTGGCGCCGCATCTGCCCGGCGTTCTCGCCCGTGCCCGCGCCACCGGCGTCGAAATCCTGCACGTCGCCGCCACCGCCGAGGCCGATTGGCCCGCCGTGCGCGCCCTCGCCGACGCCAATCCCGGACTCGTAATCTGCTCGTTTGGCCTTCACCCGTGGTTCATTCAAAACCGCAGTTCGCGCTGGTTGGAAAATCTCCGCGGCGTGGTTTCTTCCCGCCCCGCCGGCATCGGCGAGATCGGCCTCGACGGACGAATGGGCGACGGGCTCGACGCCGACCGCACGGCCGTTTTCCGCGCCCAGCTCGAACTCTCCTACGAACTGGTCCTGCCTGCCAGCCTGCATTGCCGCGACGCGTGGGAACCCATGCTGAAACTGCTCGCGGATCTTCCGCCCCACCCCGCCGGAATCCTGATCCACGCCTATTCCGGCCCGGCCGATGCCCTCGGCTGGCTGGCGCAAAAAAACGTCCAGGTTTCCTTTGGCGGCACGCTCACCCGCCCCAAAAACGCCCGCGCGCGCGAAAACGCGACCAGGGTGGCGGCCGGCCGTTTCCTGCTGGAATCCGACGCGCCCGACCTGCCGCCCACCCTGCCGGAGGACATGCCGCCCCATTTGGCCGGGCCCGACGGCAAACCGCTCTCCGAGCCCGCCTACGTCCCCTACGTCGGGCAACTCCTCGCGCAACTGCGCGGCGCCGCGCCGGCCGACGTCGCGGCGCAAACCACCGCGACCGCCCGCCGCCTCTTCGCCAAACTGTTGGTCTGACGCGCCCATCACCCCCTATTGGTCGTTCCCATGCGCCGTTGGGTTACCGAAGAATCCCGACCGCTCCCCGCAAACCGAACGCCGGTGAAAGGCGACCGGCCGGCTACATCAAACGCAACCGGCTGGATTTCTCACGGCGCGGATTCCAGCCATGGGGCGTTGACTTCGAAATAAAATTTGCCCAAGGCCAAGCCGGCGACGTCGACGCTTTCCAGCAAGACATCCGGATGCTCATCGAGCACCTTTAGGCTCGCGGCCGGCGAGCCCAGTTCCAGCCACCCGCCCACCCGCTTGACGGACGCAAAGGACAGGATTTCCGGCGAGCGGTCGGCCAGAATCTCCATGAACGAATCCGACGCGTAGACCAGCTTCAAGGTGGCGCGGTTGGGTTCCGCCGCCAGCCGTTCGTATTGTTCGGTCCAGGCGGGCGCCACCATCACCGTCATCGGCGCGGGAAACGTGTCGAAGTCCAAGCCCAGCAAACGCAAGTTGGCCCAATACGACTCGTCTTCCGGGGCCGCCACGAAAGGGATGGCCGCGGGATCCAGCGCCGGCAACTGCGGGAAGTCGGCCTGCAGGAAGCGGACGATGGCGGAGGCGGCCACGGCCCGGCCCCACTGGTTCCAATGGTTGTCCCGCTTGTAGAACAACGGCCGGTCCGGATACCGGGCCCGCGCGGCCTGCATCGTTTCGTCCGGCAGGATGAAGAACCGGCGGATTTCCGGCGCCATGCGCGCTTCGATCTTGGCCTTGAGGGCGTGCTTTTCCGGGAGGTGGAACACGCCTTGGAACAAATCCCGGTAAAAGCCCTCGCGGCTCGGCGCCAGCACGAAGTAGTAGGCCACGCCCCGCCGCCGGAAAAATTCGTGCTTCCGGCGGAGAATTTCCAGGAAGTCGTCCACTTCCCCATCGCTCCAGCCGCTTTTGCCGCGGTAGGCGTTGATGGCCCCGTAGCCGAACACGAAGCCGTCCTTCAGGAAAATCTGCCGGGGCGCGTTGGCGCCCAGCAGCCCGTAGCGGACATGGGCCTGCAGATGTATCAAGGGCCCGCGGAAAGGAAAGGCGTCGCGCCAGTAATCCTCCCAGGCCCATGGAAACGCCACGACGGCGGGCATGTCCAGCGGCATGGCCGGCCGCGACGCGGGCAACCGGTATTCGCCGTTTTTCAGGATGGCATCGTCCCGGCCGATGCCCAAGCCCACCAGCGCCAAGGGCACGGCCAGAAGCAGGAAGAACAGGCCGAGGGTGGCGAGGCATTCGACGGCCCGCCATTTCTGGCGCCGCGGGCTGGTTGGGGCGGAGGAATCCATCCTAGAATCGGAAATAGATGAACGGGTTGTAGGTGTCCGCCACCAGGAACGGCACGCACGCCAGCAGCAGCGCAAACACGACCGCGGTGCGCACCGCGAAAACCCACCCCGGAGTTCCCGCCGCCCCCGCTTCCGCCTGGTCCGCTCCCGCGGCCGCGCCAAAGCGGCGGGCCAGCCACGGCACCACGGGCAACGACAACAGCATGCCGGCGGCCATGGCCAACTGGATGTCGCGCCCGAACCAGAGCCAGACCTCGCTGCGGCCCGGCAGGGCCGTCCCCAGTCCCACCATTGCCTTCCAGAAGACGACGGCCTGGCTCCAGGCGTCGGCGCGGAACAGGACCCAGCCGAACATCACCACCAGCAGGGTGTAGACGTGGCCGAGGATGCGCGGCCCGGAAAACCGGCCGCGAAACACGCGTTCCACGACCAGAAACAGGCCGTGGTACATCCCCCACAGCAGGAAATTGACCTGGGCGCCGTGCCAGAACCCGCACAGGGCGAACACAACCCAGAGATTGAAGTAGGTTCGCGCCTTGGTGCCCCGGTTGCCGCCCAGCGGGATGTAGAGGTAGTCCCGGAACCAGGTGGACAGCGAGATGTGCCAGCGCCGCCAGAACTCCTGCACCGAACGCGACACGTACGGGTAATTGAAGTTCTCCAGGAACTCGAAGCCGAGCATCCGGCCCATGCCGATCGCCATGTCGGAATAACCGCTGAAATCGAAATAGATTTGCAAGGTATAGGCGAGGGTGCCGATCCACGCCGCGCCGAAGGTGACCTCGTTGGGCGCCAACTCGAACGCCTTGTCCGCCAGGATGGCCACCTGGTTCGCCACCAGCACCTTCTTGGCCAAACCAACCACGAAGCGCCGGATGCCCGAGGCCACTTTGTCTGCGCCCAGCGTCCGGCCGCGGAGTTGGTTTGCCACGTCGCAATAGCGGACGATGGGGCCGGCCACCAGCTGGGGAAACATCGTGATGTAGCAGGCGAACGCCACCAGCCCGCGCGCGGGCGGCACCACGCCCCGGTACACGTCGATGGTGTAGCTCATCGCCTGGAAAATGAAGAAACTGATGCCCAGCGGCAAGGCGACGGCTTCCATCCCCAGCGGGATGCCGAGACGGCCCAGCATGCCCACGAGGAAGTTCAGGTACTTGAAATAGACCAGCATCCCCAGATTCCCCGCCACGGCCAGCGCCAAGACGATCCGGCGCCAAGGTTGCCGGCGGGCATCTTTGGGCAGAAACGGAGCCTCCAGCAGCCAGCCCGCGCCGTAGTTCAGGCCGATGGCCGCGAACAGAATGTAGATGCGGGCCTGTTCGCCCCAAAAATAGAACAGCAAGCTCGCCGCCAGCAGGCAGAAATTGCCGATCCAGGTGCCGCCCGCGGACGAAAGCTCCCACCCCTCCGCGAGCCGGCGGACCCAGCCGCGCGCCTCGCTCCCGCCGGCGCGGCGCCACCACGGCAGGGTGCAGGCGTAATAGGCCGCCAAGGTCAGCGGCAAGAACCAAAACAGAAATATGATGGAACTGAAGACCATGCCGGCCCGCCGAATCCCACGGCGAGGAAAGAAGGGCGCCATCATCTCAAACCCGCCTGCCGTGACAAGAGCGAAAACGCCGCCCCGGAACCGCGGAAAAGTTTTCCATGGCGTGGAAAAACTGCTAAAAATCTTTCCATGGCGTGGAAAACCGCGCCGGAGAGGCCCCGCGAACATGAAAATCGGCATCGACCTCGTTTCCTTCCACGCGCCGGCGTATTTCCTCGATTTGCGCATCCTGGCCGGGAAGCGCGAGGTGGATCCCGAAAAGTTCGTCGTCGGCATCGGCCAGGAGCGCATGGCCGTCGTCCCGCCCGACCAGGACATCGTCACGCTGGCCGCCAACGCCGCCCTGCCAATCGTCGAGAAGGCCGGCCGCGAGAATATCGAATTGCTGCTCTTCGCGACCGAATCGGGCATCGACCAGTCGAAAGCCGCCGCCTGTTTCTGCCACAAGCTCCTCGGCCTGCCCTCCGCCTGCCGCTGCCTCGAGGTCAAGGAAGCCTGCTACGGCGCCACCGCCGCGCTGCGCCTGGCCGCCGCGATGGTCGCCGCCCGGCCGCAGTCCAAGGCGCTGGTCCTCGCCGCCGACATCGCCCGCTACGACCTCGCTTCTCCCGGCGAGCCCACGCAGGGCGCCGGCGCGGTCGCCATGCTCGTCGCGGCCCATCCGCGCGTGCTCGCCCTCGACCCCGAAGCCGGGTTCCACACCGAAGACATCATGGACTTCTGGCGGCCCAACTACCGCGAGGAAGCGCTCGTGGACGGCAAGTATTCCACCCGGATGTATCTCACCACGCTGATCGAGGCCTGGAACAACTACAAGGCCGCGTCCAGCCGCGGGCTCCCCGACCACGCCCACTACTGCTTTCATCTCCCTTTCACCAAGATCGCCTACAAGTCCTACGCCCGCCTGTGCAAGGCCGACGGCGTCGCGGAGCCGCCCAAGGAAGAACTCGAACGCCTGGTCGACTACGCCCTGCGCTACAATCGGCAAACCGGCAACACCTACGCCGCCTGCGTCTACGAGGCCTTCTGCTCGCTGCTCGACAACGCGCCCGCCGCCCTCGACGACCAGCGCATCGGCTTCTTCTCCTACGGCTCCGGCTGCATGGCCGAATTCTTCTCCGGCGTCGTCCAGCGCGGCTACCGCGCGCATCTCTTCGCCGACCAGCACCGCGCCCAGCTCGACGTCCGCGTGCCGGTCACCTACCGCCAGTACGAGGACATCTTCAACTACGGCGTGCCGCGCGACGGCGCCGACCATGTTTTCGCCCCGTACCGCGGCGGCCCTTTCCGCCTCGCCGGCATCAAGGACCACAAGCGCCGCTACGAAACCAAGTAGCGCCGCGGACTCCCATGAACCGCGCCCCCTCGAAAACAACGCTGTTGGGGGTTCCGCTTCTCGTGTTCGCGGTCGCCTTGGCCGTGCGCCTGCTTTTCCTCGGCCGGGCGGCGCTGTGGGAAGACGAAATCATTTTCACCCGCTACATGGCCGACGTGTCCCTGTCCCCGTGGCAGGCGTTCCGCGGCTATTGGCAACATTGCCTCGATTTCGGACAGATGCCGCTGGCCGGCGTGATCCTGAATGTCTACATGCATTTGGCCGGCCGAATCGTTCCCGACATCGCCCACCATGTCTTCGCCTTGCGGATTCCCGGCGCGCTGGCGGGTGCGTTCTTCGTGGTCGGCGTGCATTGGCTGGGGCGCCGATTAGTCCGTCGCGACGTGGCCTGGGCGGCGACCGCCATGGCCGCATTCTTCTATTTTCCCGTCTACTACGCCCGCGAGGTCTACTGCTATCCCTGGGTCTTGCTTTGCGCCGCTTTTGCTTTCCTGTTCTTCCATAAAGCGCTGTTCGACGAACAAAGCGCATGGACGACTTTCCTGGGCCTTTGGCTATGGGCGACCGCGCTGGGCCTGACCCATTTCGGCTGCAGCGTGGCGTTGGCCGCCATGTCCGGCGTGGCCGGCGGCTGTGGCCTGTGGCGCGTCTGGCAACGCCGGCCGCTTCCCGCCCGCCGCGCATTTTGGACGGCGGCGGCGTGCCTCCTTGCAGCCCTGGCGGTCGCGCCCTACTGGCTCCGCATCCTGCTTGGCGACAGCCCCCACATTGCCGCCGAGTCCCCGTATTCCGTCGTGCGCATCGTCAACGACATGGTCGCCAAGTTCTTTTTGGGCGACCGCTGGGTTCCGGACATGCTGGCCTGGCTGCTGTTTGGGCTTGGCCTGGTCGCGCCGTGGCGCCGCCGAACCGGTTCCGCCCCCGCGCGCGCCGCCGTCCTGCTGGTCGTCCTGACGACGGTCGTGCTGGCGTTCCTCGCCAAGAAATCCCAGTACGCGTCTTCCCGCTACTTCGCGATGCTGGCGCCTCTCGTTTACTTTGTTTTCGCGGAGGGGTTGTGGACCGCGTCGCACGCGCTGGCCCGCCTGTTCCGCCGCACCGACGCGGTCCAGGCGGTTTTCTGGACTCTGGCCGTCCTGATCCTGACGGTCCATGCGGGCCTGTTTCTGCCCGCGCTGTACCGCGTGCGGGAAAAAGCCTGCCCCTTCGCCGCCATGGCGCGGTGGCTCAACGAAAACGGCGTTCCCGGCGCGCCCTACTTCTTCGACGGGGGCGGCTTTGACCTCCGCGTCATTCCCGGCTACCACCCGACCCCCCGCTTGACCCCCACCGTCTTCATCGCCGGCAATGGCCCCGGTTTCCTGCCCGACGTCCAAAACATCCAGCGCGAACTGATGCGGCGCTTCCCCGTCTCCTACTTCATCCGCAATCCCACCAACGCCTGGGAAGAGGCCACCCGCTTCTATCGGAACGTCGTGGAATTCCGCAACCCCCAGATGGAAACCCTCCGCGGCTACGGCATCGTCGCCGACGCCGATACCCGCAACGCCGCCGCGGACGCCCGCGACATCCTCTACAACGCGCCCGCCGACGCCCTCGCCATGGCGCGGGAAGCCCGCCAACCCATCTGCGTCGAATATCCCGGCTTCCGCTGCGCGCCCGTCGTCGAGGAAGTCTACGGCCGCGTGATCGACGGCCGCGCCGCGGAACTGGTCGTCCGCAACTTGCGGGAAACGCCGCTCGCAGGAGCGTTCCGGATCACCGGCGCCATCGCCGCGACCAATTCCGAATCGCCCGTGCGCCTTCGCCTGCCGGCGGACCAGCAGATGGACATCGTCTTGGCCAACGAGAAAATGTGGACGCTCGCCACGCCATCCGTCATCTTGCCCGCGGGAGAAACCACGCTGCGGCTGGAGGTCGCGAATCCCGCCGCGACCAAACTGTTGGTGATGGACGTGCAATTCATGGAACAAACGTCCGCAACTGGCGCGCCCGATGGCCTCGGACCTTGAATTCGTGGAGTTTCTGGCCGACCAGATGGCCGGCGCGGGGGAAATCTCGTACCGCAAGATGTTCGGAGAATACGCGGTCTATTGCGCCGGCAAGGTGGTGGCGCTGGTGTGCGACAACCAACTCTTCGTGAAGCCGACACCCGGCGGCCGCGCCTTCATCGGCCACCCGGTCGAGGGCGACCCCTATCCCGGGGCCAAGCCGTGGCTGCTGGTGGAAGACGCCTTCGAGGACCGCGAATGGCTCGCCGAATTGATCCGCATCACCGCCCGCGAAGTCCCTGCCCCAAAGCGGCCGCGCACGTCCGGCTGAATTTCGCTTTCCCCTATCG